>CAZQRR010000143.1:0-1451 GCA_964595675.1 uncultured Rubrivirga sp.
AAAGTGGGTCGCCGGGGGCTCGAACCCCGAACCTACGGATTAAAAGTCCGCAGCTCTACCATTGAGCTAGCGACCCTTGGGATCGAATGAAGCGCCGTTGGCACCTCGCCCAATCCTCGGCCCGCAAGCCTATCTGGTGCAGTTGTCGACGAATTCCCCCGAACCTTCGCTTAGTTCGGCGTGAAAGGGAACTGCTGAGCAGAACCATCAGCTCACGGTTCGGTTGCCGGCGTGAGTCGCTTAGCTGCGCGCTCTGCAGCAAGCAAATTGACCATGACTTGTTGGGTCGCGTTGTATTGAGCGCTTCCATACAGGTTGGACATCTCAGCCGGATCGGCGGTGACGTTGTACAGCTCGAACTGATCCGCGGGTGGGGCGTCCGGACGTGCCGGGAGTGTGGATGGTGCGGATCGGCACCGCCACGGTGACGGGCATCTTGGCGGCCTCCGTCGGTGGTTGCGGAGTCACATCCGATGCGAAGGTGTCAGCCGAAGCCGGGGCAAATGCGAGGAAACTGGCGACCAATAACCCAACGGCACCGCCGGCCGCACTGCGCTTCATCAATCGCACAAGGATGACACCTGCTTCCGACCCCATCGCGCGCGTCCACTGTGGTCGAACGCTGCCACGCCTTTGGTCGTCAGTAGTCCGGGCCGACGAAACAGGAGATATCCCGACGTTAGTACGAGAGATGGGAATTGAACATCCCTTTCACACTTGTGACTCCACCGTTGGGCACTCGCCTCACCCGTGCCTTGCTGGAAGTCGCCCGTCATGTCGAGCACTCAACTCAGTGCTGTGTTTATTCAGGTTTATCAAGGGTGTTCCCACGGTGCCTGTAATTGGAGACCAAGACACCATTCGACTATCGCTCGCCTGCAACCAACTTCAGTTATTTACTGCGGACAAGCGAGTGGAGGGAGCGCGCTGCGCTCCCTCCACTGCACTGTGGTGCCTCACTAACTAGCCAACTTTGCCCACGGCAATGCGGTAGGGATCTGACGTGGAATGACCGCCCGTTCCTACGATCACCTTGATGGTGATCCGATCACCGGCGCGAAGTGTCACAGTGCGCACTCGATCGGAGGTGCCCGAGTTGGTGGTGCTGGTGCTGCCACTGGGGTGGTAGAAGGCCAGCCCGTAGTTCCTCGGCAACTCGGACAAGCGGACTTCGTACTGTCCATCAGCATCGGCAGTGAAAGACCACCACTGCACATCGCCTGATGAGCGCATCACCGATTGCACCGTTCCGGACGAGGGCAGCGCTGCTGCACCCGACTGGCTATCCCCGGGTGTGGGGTAACCGGGTGCGGGCGTGGGCTCCGGTTCTGGCGTCGGTGTCGGCTCCGGCGTCGGAGTTGGCTCCGGTGTGGGAGTCGGTTCCGGCGTCGGTGTCGGCTCCGGTGTGGGAGTCGGTTCCGGCGTCGGTGTCGGCTCCGGTGTGGGAGTCG
>CAZQRR010000143.1:1551-5376 GCA_964595675.1 uncultured Rubrivirga sp.
GTAGGAGTCGGCTCCGGAGTAGGTGCGGGCACCGCACCGTCGGCAAAGATCTGCAAACGGTAGGGCTGCGTCTCGCTGGGTGTGCCGTACTTGTCCACGTAGACCTTGGCGTAGTACGTGCCCGGCTCCCAGAACTGCCAGCGCGGACCCATCTGCTTGTCCTTCGATCCGGTGTTGGCGAGGCTCTGCCAGATCGTCATCAAGCTTCCGCCGCGCTGCATGCTGATTTCCACGCCGTACTCGCTGGGAAGATTCGACAGCAGAACGTCCGGGTTATTCACTCGACTATCCAGGGTGAACGTCCACCAGTCAACGTCGGTGTCCACATCGAGGGTGTCCTCGACGATCATTGACGCCGGCATTGGCGTGGCTGTTTCCATCGTGTCACCGCCAAGATCCACACGCTTGGCTGTGCGGAAGGTGATGGGCAGAGTTGGCTCCGAGCCGCGAATCACGCCAACACCTGTTGCAGTGACGGTGTATTCGGTATCGGGTTCCAGCCCCTTGATCTCGCATGTATTGCCAGGAGCAGCAACCAGACAGGCCGGCGTTCCGTCTGCGAACGTCACGCGGGTACTGGTAGTGGCCGGTCCGTCAAAGGGCAACTCCCACGTGAGAGTGGCGCGGCTCCACCAGTTCGAGGTGGCCTGGAGGTTACGAGGCGGCATCGGCGCAGCTTCATCACTGGACACAGATCGAAGCGCGGCGATCGGATCAACCATTCCAGTGCCGAAACTGGTGTCCCATCCGGGAGCCCCCAGATCCTGAGTGGTCGATGTGAGGATGTTCGCGATCGAGACGCTCTGATTGGTTTGTTGCGCGTAGGAATGGATGAGTGCAGCTACACCGGCTACGTGCGGAGTAGCCATCGATGTCCCGTTCAATGCGCGGTACCGGTTGCCCGGCAGGGTCGAAACGATGTTCGCCCCTGGTGCGGCGATGTCCACAGTCGAGTTCTGCGAACTGAACACTGCTCGTTCATCCGCGACCGTGGTGGCACCAACTGAGACCACGCCGTCATATGCGGCCGGGTAGGAGATCGGCGCGTTCGCACCGTTGTTGCCGTTCGCGACGATCACGGTGGTTCCACGTCCAACTGCGTAGTCCACCGCCTTCTCTAGTGCTGAGGACGGAGACGGGCCACCGAGCGACAGATTCGCAATGTGGGCACCGTTGTCCGCTGCCCAGATGAGTCCGGTAGCTACATCGCTCGCGTAGCCCGAACCTTGATCGTTCAGTACGCGCACCGGCATGATGCGCGCATCCGGTGCCACGCCGGCGATGCCGATGTTGTTGTCGGCCGTAGCTGCGATGGTTCCTGCCACGTGCGTTCCGTGACCGTGTCCATCCCAGCGGTCGTCTCCGTTATCGATCACATCGATGCCGGGAACGAAGGCGCCCTGCAGATCCTCATGCGGGGCCACACCTGTGTCGATGACGGCCACCGTTGCGCCTTCACCGCGGGTGAGGTTCCACGCGGCTTCGGCTTGCACTCGGTTTAGTCCCCAAAGTTCACCCCGGCGAGGGTCATTGAGTGCAAGCGGCTCCACCGCCTCGTCAACTTCCGCGTCCACGAGCAGAGAGACCGGTACGTCCACCTCGAGGCTGAGCAGATTGGGGCTCAGTTGCCGACGCTTGATCTCACGAACGGCGTCCGCTCGGCTCGACCTGTCGGTCGTCTCCACCACCGGCTTTCCGTCTACTTCATAGACGGCAACGAGCGTTGGCTTGTCATTGGATTTCACCCCCTCGAGGATCTCGGTAACGGGAGCATCCACGGATTCCTCGGGGGTATCCCACTGTGCGGGAACGCCCGTGGACTGCTGCGGGGTGCTGCTGGCGCTGGTTGTCGCGTGTGCTGCTGAGGCCGCAGGGACGCCAATCGCAGCGGCAATAAGTGCCGTTGTGAGGGAGCTCCCTGCGAACCTGAGCCAGCGTCGCGGGTCATGTGTAGTCATGACCACAATTGTACGCATAAATGACAGTCATGACTGCCATTTTTGGTTCGAGGACTGTAAGGGGTATGTAAAGGGTCCTAGTCGTTGATGTGTTCCGTCGTGGCCATGAGTGGCCAGTACGTGTTGAAAAGTCGCTTCACGCGCGTCTCGCCGCGGCCCAGACTGAACTGACCGAGTGCGGCCATAGTGAAGATTCCTAGATCCGCTGCTGCCATGGCTGCGGGGGTCACTTCCTTGCGAAATACGCCTGCACGCTGGCCCTCCGCAAGATAGGCGCCCATGGCCTCCTCTCGCCGGGCGAGCACGTGCTTGCGCAAGGTCTTGAGCAGCTCGGGCTGCGTTTCCCGAAACGACAAAGCCGTTGCGGTGATGAAAGCGACCAGCTCAAGATGCTCAGCGCCCATGCGTAAGCCCCGGCGCATGCGATCGGCAAATGACTCGCCGGGTTGAGCAGTATCAAGCCAACCCTGGTAGGTCGGCAGACTTTCGATTCCCGCGATCGCTAAGGCGAGTTTCGTCTCGTAATGCCGAAAAGCCGTGCGCGGTGACACACCAACGCGTTGGGCAACCGCCTCGGGTGAAAAGTCACCGTAACCGGCGTCGGCCAACTCCAGTGCTGCACCTTTCGCGAGCGCGGTATGCATGGTTTCGTATTGCTTGCCACCTCGGCGTATGCCCTCGCCCGTTCGCAACTTCGATGCCACAACAGCAAGATACGTCAACCGATAGTCCGGCATCCGTTGTTACGGTCTAGCGACAGATGCGCCCAATCAGGTTCTTCGGGTTCACCGCGGCCGATTCGCCGCCGCTCTTCCAGTATTCGAAGTGCAAGTGCACCGATCCGGGTGAACCGGTGTCTCCCATGGTTGCGATCACCTGACCGGCGAGCACGCGATCGCCACCGCTGACGAATACCTCGTCCATGTGCCCGTAGTAGTACTTGCTGCCGCTCGCGCCCCTCAGCACGACCTGCAGCGCGCCGTTGTCCTGGAGTTTCGTGCGATCCACGCGGCCGTCCTCGACCGCGAAGATCGGGGTGCCGCGGTCGGCGGCGAGATCGATGCCCTTGTGCTTGCGGTTTCCGCGGTCGGCGCCCCAACCATCGCCGATCCAGTGATTCTTCGTCGGGCACACCTTGTTGCCCACCGGCTTCGGGGCGGCCCAGCGGCCTTCCAGCATCCCCGGTGCTCCGAGGGAGCCGCCGCCGTCACTGGGTGAATCCGCGCTGGCGGCCGGAGCAATGACGGAGAAGACGAGTCCGAATCCAGCGATCGTTGCCGCTGCGGCAGCGAATGTCCGGCCCGAGCGCATGGGCAGGGACGTTACCGTTCCGTTATCTAATCCGCATCTTCGGGGGTCATGACCTCGGGGATCAGGCCGTCCGGTGCTCTAGCCGGCCGACAATGGCGGAGACATAGCGGTCCGCTGCCGGAGGATCGAAGGCGAAGAACAACGACGGCTCGATGAGCTCGAGCTCGAGGACTACCGGGCCTCCGCTTTCGTCGTCGATCACGTCCACCCGCGCGTAGAGGGGTGCTTGGTCGGCGACGGGGATCGCGGCCAGGGCTCGCTGGCCCACCTCGAGTTGCTTTTCGGTGGCTTGGCGGTGCTCGATGTTCTCGATCACGTACAGATCGCTGGCCATCGGACGCTCGACATCCTTCGTGAGCATCGGCCCCTTGGTGATCGAGTGGGAGAAGACACCGTCGAAATGGATGAGCGCGGTCTCCGAGCCGGCATCCACACTGGGCAGATAGGGCTGCACCATCGCCGGGCGGTCGGCCTCGATCAGCATCGATGCGTGCGCACGGGCGCGGTCGATTTCGGAAACGAAGAAGCGCTGGGCACCTTTAGAACCCACGCCGAT
>CAZQRR010000144.1:0-5330 GCA_964595675.1 uncultured Rubrivirga sp.
AGTCCATGACAATTCGAGCCGACGTCGTCGATACCGGTCACAAGTACCGCCGAGCGGGCAAGATCGTGATCGATGCCCCTGCGGCAGACATCTTCGACATCATCGCCGATCCGTATCGGCATCCCGAGTTCGACGGTTCAGGCACCGTGAAGAAGGGGTTTTCCGGTCCGCATCGGCTCAGCAAGGGCGCCACCTTCGGCATGGACATGAAGATGGGCTTCCCCTACAAGATCAAGAACACCGTCGAGGAGTTCGACGAACCGACCGTCATCGCCTGGCGGCACGCCGGGCGCCACCGCTGGCGCTATGAACTGCGCGCGATCGACGACTCCACCACCGAGGTCACCGAGACGTTCGACGGCTCCACCGCGCTGTTCCCGCCGGCGCTGAACGTGATGAATGCCTACGAGAACAACCAGAAGGCGATCCTCAAGAGCCTGGTGCGACTGAAGGCTCTCGCCGAGGACCGCTAACGACCCGCGAACACCCCGGCCTTGACTCCAAGAATGGGTTAGCCTAACCTAACTAAGGTAAGGCTAATCACTTCCAAAGGAGCGTAGGGCTGGTCATGATCGTCTGCCAGTGCCAGCGGGTCAGCGACCGCAAGATCGCGGCCAGCATGCGTAAGGGCTGCTCGTCGCTGCGCGAGGTGTGTGCCGCCACGGGCGCCGGCCGGGACTGCGGCTGCTGCGTACGGAACCTGAAGCAACTCATCGAAGAGCACCTTGCTCCGCAAACTGCCCCCCAAGCCGCCGCCCAGATCGAAAGGCAGATCGCCCATGCAACCGCGTGATCCCCGGATCGTGGAACTCCTCAACGAGGCCCTCACGTTGGAACTCACCGTGACCAACACGTACTTCCTGCACGCGCGGATGCTCGATGGCTGGGGATTCACCAAACTCGGCAAGGTCTTCTACGACCTGTCCATCGATGAGATGCGCGACGCCGATTCGATCATCCAACGCATCTTGATGTTCGACGGCCACCCGAATGTGCAAAAGCTCCTGCCGATCACCATCGGTGAGGACCCCGAGGAAATCTTGCGCCTCGCCCTCGAATCCGAGATCGGCGCCATCGCGCAGTTCAATGCAGCAGCCGCTGAGTGCCGGGCCCTCGGCGACAACGGAACCGCGGCGATCTTCGACGAAGCCGTGCGTGAGGAGGAAGAGCACGCCGACTGGTTCGAAGCCCAACTCGACGCCATCAAGACCGTGGGACTAGCCGGGTACCTCGCCCAGCAGATCGATCCGGCCAGCGCCCCTGAATAGGCCAGCGATGACGAACCCGGTGCCGCTCAGCCAGGAAGTCGCCACACGAACCAAGGCTGCCCATGACCGTGCAGAGTCCCGTCCGTTCATGTCGCAGTTACTCAGCGGATCGTTGTCCGTTCGCGACTACGTTCGCTACCTCACTGCACTCGCACCGGTCTACGACGAACTCGAACGCCAATTGCGTGCGGGCAATGACGAAGCGTCGATCTCCTTGTTCGACCATCGACGTCTCGACCGCCACGAGCGGATCAGTGCTGACCTGAGCGGCTTCGGTCAAGACACGCACCGCTCCATTGGCAGCCGCACAACGAACGATTACGTCGATGCCATCAGATCGGCCGCGGCGAGCCCGCAGCGGCTGATCGCCCACCACTACACGCGCTACCTCGGGGACCTCGCCGGTGGTCAGGTGATCGCGCGCTGCATGTCCCAGCACTACGACATCCCCGAATCCCTGCTCACCTTCTACGACTTCACCGATCTCGGTGACGTGGTGCATTACCGACGCCGCTACAAGAGTCTGCTGGACCTCGTGCCGTGGACAGCGGGGGAGAGGCAGGAGTTCATCGACGAAGCGTCGAAGGTGTTCGACCTGAATGCCGCCTTGTTCGACGAATTGACAACCGAAAAGACGGGACCGAATTCGGATCCTGGAGCTTTCCTTCGGGCGGAGCGGATTCACCTTCCTCGCTAACCTTCAAAGGGTGTTCAGCTCCTGGGTGTCTCGTGTGGTTACCGCCACTCAGGGTGCGCTTAGTCCGCTTGCAGATCCAGCATCAGCACCTGACATGGCTGTGTATATGAAGGATGTCGCGCCGTTTCTGGGGATCAAAGCCCCTGAGCGTCGTCGCGCCCTACGACAAGCATGGAGAAGACTTGATCACCCATCGAGTCTGGAACTCGGTAGCGCTGCTATGTCCCTTATGGAACTTCCGGAGCGCGAGTACCACTATGCGGCGTATGACCTGATTGAGCGCTATCGCTCAAGCTCGGACGAGTACTTCCTTGATGGGTACGTAACCGAACTACTGACTACCAAGCCGTGGTGGGACACAGTGGACGGGCTCGTCACAGCAGCGGTGAGTCCGTTGTGCCGAGAGTTCAACGCCGACTGGCTCATCGACGAATGGTCAGAGTCGGGGAACCGGTGGCTCATCCGTGCGGCCATCACTCATCAGCGTGGATGGAAGCGTGAGACGAACATCGACCGCATCCTGCATCTGTGCAATCGACACTGGAGTGAAGGGGAGTTTTTCATCGCTAAAGCCATTGGTTGGGCGTTGCGCGACATTGCCTGGTTGGACCCAGCCGCGGTTACGGAGTTCCTAACCGACCAGGTGGGAGGGAACGCTGTGGCCACGCGAGAAACTCGCCGGGGGCTCGCCGCGCAAGCAACACCCAGCAAACGATCACTTCGTGCTCGCCTGTAGCGGGAAAAATACCGATCAGCCCGCTCGCGGCCCTACGCCGTTGTGGGGCCGCCGTAGCCACGTCGGTGCCCTCCAGTTCGCGCTGCGAGCGGTGGGCATGAAGGAAGGCACTCGACGCGTGCGAACTGATCTGGCTAGACGGTCAAACTGATGTGTGGCCGTGGACGGCCATCACGGTCAGGACGTACAGTGCCAAGTATGCGACGTCGTGCGATTGTTCTGATGGCTTCATTGCCCTTACTGGTCGCACCATTCATGACCGCCGGATGTGGTTCACCCTCGGCTGATGAACCGGCTGATGCAGTGGCACCTTCGAAGGTGATGGACTCGCCGGATGAGGAAGGTGATGCACCCGTGGACGCTCCAGAGGCGGCCGACGGCGATGCGCCGACCGAAAGCGAGTCCCCGGCATCAGGTTCCTACGTCACGTACGACGAGTACGTCGCCAACAAGGCTGCGTTCGATTCAGCAAATGTCGTGTTGTTCTTCAACGCGGTTTGGTGCTCGACGTGCAAGGAAGCTCGGGACAACATCGAGGCGGACCTCGCGAGCATTCCGCCCGACTTGGCGATCGTTGTCGTCGATTTCGATTCAGCGAACGACCTCCGGCAAAAGTACGGAGTGACCGTGCAGCACACCTTCGTCCAGGTCGATGCAGACGGCAACGAACTCGCCAAGTGGTCGGGGAGCGTCACACCTGACGAAATCGCTCAAAACACAGTGTGATGCTTCTCCTGCTGGGGGCTCTCGTCGCAGGGATCCTGACGACACTTGCACCCTGCGTTCTCCCACTGTTGCCGGTGATAGTCGGGGGCTCACTCGATGAATCCAGTAAGCGGTCACGCCGCCGCGCGTACGTAATCACAGCATCCCTGGGCGCATCCGTCGTTCTCTTCACCCTCGCTCTCAAGGCGAGCACCGCTCTTATCGGTATCCCCACATCGGTGTGGCAGTGGATCAGCGGGTCGATCCTCATCGCCTTGGGGCTCTTCGCAGCCTTTCCGCCCCTCTGGGACTACGTTTCCATGCGCCTGTCACTTCAGCAACGAAGTACGGAGCGTCTTGCTTCGGCACGGCAACGCGAGGGGACAGTTGGTGCCGTCCTGACGGGAGCGGCTCTCGGGCCCGTATTCACCTCGTGCAGCCCTCTCTATGGATACGTGATCGTGACGGTGCTCCCAGCTTCATTCGGCCGGGGAATCGCCTTGCTCACCGCGTACGTGATCGGACTTTGCGGCACCCTGCTCGCCATCGCCCTGCTCGGTCAGCGTCTCATCGGCGCGGCTCGATGGGCCGCAGACCCGCACGGATGGTTCCGACGCGGCCTGGGCTGGATTTTCATCCTCGTGGGGATCGCCATCATCGCCGGATGGGACAAGGACCTACAGACGTGGGTGATTGAAAACTCACCCAT
Source organism: uncultured Rubrivirga sp. (assembly GCA_964595675.1). Taxonomy (GTDB): domain Bacteria; phylum Actinomycetota; class Actinomycetes; order S36-B12; family S36-B12; genus S36-B12. The sequence goes on from CAZQRR010000144.1 coordinate 4,116, forward strand.
CCGGCCCTGGGAGCTTGATTCGGAGTTCATTCCCCAGTAGTTATCGCTCGTGCTGACTATGCGGCACTACGCCCCGACCTGCGCGGCTTCTCCGGCCGTGATGCGCAGTAACTCTTCGTAGCTCGTCGGGAAGACGCAGTGCGGGTGACCTGCGGCTGCCCACAAGGCGTCGAAGTTCGACAGCGCGATGTCCACGACGGTGTGCAGCGGTTCGGGGTGACCCACGGGGGCGACGCCGCCGATGGCTTCTGCAACTCATGGGGTCCCAGGGAAGCCCACGCGGTCGGTTGCCGGAGTACCATCAATTTCGTGAAGGAAACGGCGGCGGTAAAGCACTGGCCCAGTGCCCGCGAGCTCGTGGGCAGCGAACCGCCGACGCCGGACGACCTCCCTACAACGCTTGCGGGCGAGCCGCTGGATTCCGCCACCAAGATCCGGGAGTTCCTCGCGAGCCTTGATCGTGCGCGTACTGCATAGGCCCCTGCGTGGACGCCGGTTCGTCGAACTCTGCATTCGATCCTGATCGCATCCTGGAAGCCCTGGACCGACACGGCGTCGAGTACGTGCTGGTTGGTGGCGTGGCAGCTCGAGTCCATGGGGCCGGTCGGGCAACGGCCGACATCGACTGCGTGCCGGCCACCAATGAAGAGAACCTCCAGCGCATGGCAGGCGCGCTTGCTGACTTGGGTGCTCGCTTGCGAGTGGGTGGAATGAGCGATGAAGAGGCACGGCAACTGCCGCTCCGCCTTGATGCCGCAACCCTTGCAGCCTTCGGCAGCTCCACGTGGACAACCGATGCTGGTCCGCTCGACCTGCTCGTGGAACTTCGAGATCCGGCTGGTGGTCGACACCCCTACGCCGATCTCGCTTCGCGTGCCGTGGGCGTCACGGTGGGCAAGGTCACGATCAGCGTGGCGTCCCTCGACGACATCATCGCTTCGAAGGAATTTGCAGGACGGCCGAAGGACCTTGACGCTCTGGCCGAACTGCAGGCACTCCGCGATGAAGAGAGCCGTCGGAGGGGTCATTAGCTGCCAACCGCGGCGGCTTCACCGCCAGTGATTCGCAGGAGTTCGTCGTAGTTCGTCGGAAAAACGCAATGCGGGTGTCCGCCGGCAGCCCACACCACGTCGTAGTTCGACAGTGCTACGTCCACGACGGTGCGCAGCGGTTCGGGGTGACCCACGGGGGCCACTCCACCGATCGCGAAGCCGG
>CAZQRR010000145.1:0-5269 GCA_964595675.1 uncultured Rubrivirga sp.
CCCCGGTACTCTTGACCGGCTTCAGGCCCCAATAGCTCAGTCGGCAGAGCGTCTCCATGGTAAGGAGAAGGTCTACGGTTCGATTCCGTATTGGGGCTCGGCGCACGGCTCGGATCGCTGGGTGTACGACACCTGGTCGAATCGAGCCGCGTAGGGCGGGGTAGCTCAGCCTGGCAGAGCAAGCGGCTCATAATCGCTGTGTCGCGGGTTCAAGTCCCGCCCCCGCTACAACCGAACAGATCGATTCACGAACAGCGGCGAGGCAGTCGCACGAAGGGTAGGAAGACATGGCTAAGGCCACCGACGTACGGCCGAAGATCACCATGGCGTGCGAGGACTGCAAGGAGCGCAACTACATCACCAAGAAGAATCGGCGTAACGATCCCGATCGCCTCGAGGTGAAGAAGTTCTGCCCCAAGTGCAACAAGCACACAGTGCACAAGGAAACCCGATGAGGTATCCGGCGACCGGGTCCCGGTCCGGTCGCATGGCCATGGGTGTGGCCGCCATCGTTGCCGTTGTTGCGACGGGAATCGCGTCGCCAGCCTCGGCCGACTCGAAGAACACACGCATCGTGTTGACGCAGTCCGCACCCACGATCGTGCACGAAGAAGGTCAGGACGCTCAATCCGCGCGGGGTGATGTGACCTTCTATGAGGCTGACCTTACACGGGCCGGCAAGGCTTTCGGGACGATGAGCGGGACCATCGAGACGCACGACATCGTGGTCGATGGTGCGCCCCGAGAGACACGCCTTCGCACCCTGATATTCGAACTGCCCAAGGGTCAGCTGGTGGCGAAGGGTGCGTCCACGTACCAAACGGGTCCGGACTTCGTCCCGCTGGACATCGGGAAGCCTGTGGTCATTGCGATCATCGGAGGTACCGGCGTTTACATGGGAGCGACGGGTGAACTGCGCACCACACGTAATGCGAATGGGACCTACCGCCAAGTGATCACTCTGGTGAGGAACTGAAGCGGTTTCGCGTTGATGTACGGCACTCACCATGGCGCTTGATATCTCGTTCATCGGACGGGTGTATCCGCCATCGGACCCCTACCTCGTCGGTCGCGAGAAGGTCCGGGAGTTCGCGCGCGCCTTGGGTGAAACCGATCCGATCCATCTCGATGTCGACGCAGCGCGGAATCGCGGGTTCGCCGATGTCGTGGCCCCGCCTACGTACGCGATTCGGCTGTCCATGTCCGCAGCCGAGGCCGTGGTGATGGATCCGGAACTCGGCCTCGACTACTCGCGCGTGGTCCACGGCGATCAGCGCTTCGAATATCAACGCCCCATCGTTGCCGGCGACGAACTCGTGAGCACGGTCACCATCGAGAGCATCCGCAGCGCAGCCGGCAACGACATCCTGACCACGCGCACCGACATCCGAACGACGGCTGGTGAACTCGTGGTGACGAGCTACTCGACTTTGGTGGCGCGCGGGAGTGACGCTTCGTGACGCACTCGCTGCCGGAAATCATCGAGGTCGGCCTGGAACTGCCGGGTGCGACCTTCCCGATCACGCGGGAGACCTTGATCCGCTACGCCGGAGCATCGGGTGACTTCAACGTGATCCATTGGAATGAGCGGGTGGCCACGGATGTGGGCCTACCGAATGTCATCGCTCATGGCATGTTGACCATGGGCCTGGCTATCCGAGTTGTGACGGATTGGCTTGGGGATCCGTCGCGCTTACTCGAATACGGCTGCCGTTTCACCCGCCCGGTGGTTGTTCCGGACGACGGCGTAGGTGCCGTGCTGGAGGTCTCGGCGAGGGTCACGGCAGTCGAGGATGACCGTGCCGTGATCACACTCAGCGCGTCCAGTGGTGGCACGACCGTGCTGGGCAAAGCGACCGCCGCCGTGCGTATCGACTGACATGACAGCACCCGACTTCATTCGCGAGCTAGCCGAACAGCGCCTTGTTGCCCGTGCGGCCAAGGACTTCGCGCGAGCAGATGAGTTACGCGACGAGATCGCAGCCGCGGGCTGGAAGGTCGTTGATACGCCTGACGGGTTCGACCTGGTGGCCAAACCGCCCTTCGACGCTTATCCGAATGTGGCATCACTGCCGCCGTCGGCGCTGGTATCAGCACCTCTGGTGATCTGTGTACTGCTCGACGGTTGGGTCGAAGATGCGCGCACTTGTGTGACTGCGCTGCTCGACCACGCGCCCGCAGACTCGACGATCCTGCTCATGGACCTAGGCAATGTGGACGATGGGGGAATCCAGGCCGAGCAATGGATGCGCGAGCATCCTGGACGCGTCCGCGTTGTCCATCTCGAACAGACCCTCGAGCAGGCGGGTTGGGCGAATGCAGTGTCCGCGGCAATCGACATCTCCGATGGTGATCGTTTCGCGATCATGGACATGTCAACGGTGCTCGAAGGTGATGCGTTCACCCCGATGCTGGCGGAGCTCGCTGGTACCGATGCGGTCGCCACCGGCTGGAAGGGCGTGAACGTGGATGTGGAGGACGGCTGGCGATCCTTCACCCCGGCCGATGCCGGTGATGTGGACGCGGTGCTCGGTTATCTGATGGTGTTCGAGCGTTCCGCCGTCGCCGATGTTCGCCCCGATCCCAAGGCGCGCTTCTACCGCAATGCGGACATGGAATGGAGCCTCGCGCTACGCGAGGCGGGTGGGCGCATTCGCATCCCGGCCGGCGACCTGCCCGTCCGACAGGACCGTCACCACGGTTACCACGACTCCGATCCCGCCTACCGCGACAAGCAGTCCAAGAAGACGTACGACAGGTTGCTGCAGCGCTTCCGCGGAAAGGACGACATCCTCGCTGCTCGCTGATGCTCGAAGCGGTTCACACCTAAGGTGATGGGGTGTCCTCACCGGTCGACGTAGGTCCCGCAACGTTCGCGGAGCACACCACGCTGAGAACCGGTGGCCCAGTGGCCCGGTGGATCATCGCGCGATCAGAGGAAGCATGCATCGAAGCGATCGTGGAATGCGACGACATCGGTTACCCGGCCCTCGTGGTGGGTGGCGGCTCGAACATCGTGTGCTCGGACGAGGTTTTCGACGGAACAGTGGTGCAGGTTGCGAACACCGGAGTCTCGTTCACTGATCGCGGCGGTCATCTTCGAGCGATCGTGGCCGCGGGGGAACCATGGGACGAAATCGTGGTGCGCACGATGGCAGCAGGTTCTGCCGTGTTGGCACCGCTGAGCGGTATCCCGGGTTTGGTGGGAGCCACACCCATTCAGAACGTTGGCGCATACGGTGCCGAAGTGTCGACCTTCATCACTCAGGTTCGGGTTTGGGATCGCGTGGATCGAGTGGTCGTGGAGATGAGTGAGGAGGACTGCGCTTTCGGTTACCGAACAAGCGCGTTGAAGATGCAGCCCGATCGGTTCGTCGTGTTGGAAGTGGCCTACGACCTTCCCATGGATGAGTCGGTGGTTGTCGATTACGTGCAACTCGCGGATGCCCTCGGCGTGGGTGTGGGTGATGAAGTCACGGGGGTGCGCGTTCGAGACGCTGTTCTCGCACTGAGAGGCAGTAAGGGAATGGTGCTCGATGAAGCCGATCACGACACCTGGAGCGTTGGATCGTTCTTCGTCAACCCAGTCGTCACTGAAGAAGTAGTCGGTGAACTCCCTGCCGGGTGTCCGACTTTCCAGGCAGAGGGAGGGGTGAAAGTCAGCGCCGCCTGGTTGATCGAGAACAGCGGGATTGAGCGCGGCTTCCATCTTCCCGGCTCAAGCGCGCAGATTTCCACCAAGCACACCCTCGCGATCTGCAATGGCGGTTCAGCGAGGACCGACGATGTCCTGGAACTGGCCCGCGAGATGCGCGCACGGGTGCGGGATCGTTTCGGGATCGAACTGGTTCCCGAGCCGCGGTTGATCGGCTGCGCGCTCTAGCGCGCTTCACCCAGCAGTGCTGCCATCCGCTGCACGCCCTCGGTGATGTTCGCATCCGAGGTCGCGTACGACAGTCGCAGATAGCCCGGCGTGCCGAATGCCTCGCCGGGAACGACGGCCACCTCGACCTCGTCGAGGATCAGCGCAGCCAGCTCGCTCGATGACGCCGGTTGTACACCGCGGATGTCCTTGCCGAGCAATCCCTTCACGGACGGATACACGTAGAACGCGCCTTCGGGTGTGGGGCAGTCCACGCCGGGGATCGCGTTGAGCATGTCCACGATCAGGTGACGTCTGCGATCGAAGGCGACCTTCATCTCATCGACCGCCTCGAGCCCGCCGCTCACCGCAGCGAGCGCTGCGACCTGCGACACGTTCGCCACGTTCGATGTCGCATGGGACTGCAGGTTGGTCGCAGCCTTGACGATGTCCTTCGGGCCGATCATCCAGCCCACGCGCCAACCGGTCATGGCGTACGTCTTGGCAACACCGTTGATCACCACGCACTGATCGGCGAGTTCGGGAACGAGCACGGGCATCGACGAGAACGTGGCATCCCCGTAGACCAGGTGCTCGTAGATCTCATCGGTCACCACCCACAGTCCGTGCTCGAGGGCCCAGCGGCCGATCGCCTCGACCTCGGCGGGGGAGTACACCGCGCCGGTGGGGTTGGACGGCGAGACGAAGACGAGCATCGTGGTCTTGTCCGTGCGAGCGGCCTCGAGGTCTGCCACGGATGCCCGGTACCCCGACGTCTCGTCGGTCTCCACGATCACCGGAACGCCACCGGCCAGTTGGATGGACTCGGGGTAGGTGGTCCAGTACGGCGCGGGGAGCAGGACTTCGTCGCCGGGGTTGAGTAGCGCTGCGAACGCGTTGTACAGCGCCTGCTTGCCCCCGTTGGTGACCAGCACCTGGTCAGCCCCGACCTGCAGACCCGAATCTCGGGCGGTCTTCGCCGCGATGGCCTCCTTGAGCACCGGCAGGCCCCCGGCCGGGGTGTAGCGGTGCCAGCGGGGGTCGGTGCACGCCTCGATGGCTGCCTGGACGATGTAGTCGGGGGTGGGGAAGTCCGGCTCCCCGGCACCGAAGCCGATGACCGGCCGCCCGGCGGCGGCCAGGGCCTTGGCCTTGGCGTCCACGGCCAAGGTGGCCGATTCGCTGATGGCGCCGATTCGTCGAGATACGCGAGATGCGGGAGAAGTCACGGGGAGCATCCTTGCAGCAACGGGGCCGGGGTAATCAGGCGACCGGGAGTCCCCGTACACTCCTCCACGCGGTACCTCGGCGTCAGCCTGCCCAATGGACGATGGTCAGGTCGGTTGTCGTGGCCCGTCCGAGGGCTGTAGCTCAATTGGTAGAGCACCGGTCTCCAAAACCGGCGGT
>CAZQRR010000146.1:0-5237 GCA_964595675.1 uncultured Rubrivirga sp.
CTGCCCGGCTCGGAGGACGAGAAGCAGTTCACTCAGCGGGGCTACCTGCAGACCGAGATTTGGCCTCTCACGTTGTTCGCGGTGCTGGGCATGCTGCTGTTCGTCAGCGCTAACGATCTACTTCTGATGTTCGTGGCCCTCGAAGTCATCTCGCTGCCGCTGTACCTGATGACCGGTATGGCCAGGCGCCGCCGACTCATCAGCCAGGAAGCGGCACTGAAGTACTTCCTGCTCGGAGTCTTCGCCTCCGCCTTCTTCCTCTACGGTGCGGCGCTGGTTTATGGCTATTCGGGTTCCATCAACTTCACCGAGATCTCCCAGACCATCACCAGTAAGCCGAGCGAATCGATCATCCTGCTCATCGGTATAGGCATGTTGATGATCGGACCGCTGTTCAAGATCGGTGCGGTGCCGTTCCATCAGTGGGTGCCCGACGTCTACCAGGGAGCTCCCACCCCCGTGGTCGGCTTCATGGCCGCCACGGTCAAGATCGCCGCCTTCGGCGCGCTGCTCCGCTTGCTGTACGTAGCCTTCGGTGGCGTTCGCTGGGACTGGGAACCGATCATCTGGATCGTCGCCAGTGCCTCCATGATCCTCGGCTCGATCTTGGCGTTGGTGCAAACCGACATCAAGCGACTCCTGGGCTACTCCTGGATCGCGCAGGCCGGTTTCATCCTCGTCGGTCTGGCGGCCGCATCCCCGGCGGGCCTGACGAGCACGAAGTTCTACGTGATCTCCTACGGTTTCGCCACAGTCGGCACCTTCGCGGTCGTGTCCATGGTCCGCGATTCCAACGGAGAGGCGACGAACCTCGCCTCCTGGGCGGGCTTGGGGCGCAAGTCCCCACTCGTGGCCGGGGCGCTGTCGATATTCCTACTCGGCCTGGCCGGTATCCCGCTCACCAGCGGATTCGTCAGCAAGTTCCTAGTCTTCATCGCCGCCGTCGAGGCCGGTGCCACCTGGCTGGTCATCATCGGCGTGGTGGCGAGCTTGATCGCGGCCTTCTTCTACGTCCGTGTGATCGTGATCATGTTCTTCGCCAAGCCCACCGAGCAGACGGCAGTCGTGGCCATCCCCTCGGCCTTCACCACGGTGGCCCTGGCGGCCAGCGTGGCGGTCACCGTGATCCTGGGCGTGGTGCCCCAGCCGGTCCTCGAACTGCTCACGAATGCCGATGTCTTCATCCGGTAGTAACGTCAAGGTATGACCGAGACCCCGCTGGGAGAGCTCTCGGTCGACGCTGCCTTCGACCAAGCCCTCGCGGAATCCCTCGAGGAGGTTGAGAAGGGGCTTCGGGCGGCCATCGTCAGCGACTACCCATTCGTCACCGAAACCTCCCGTCACCTCATCGATGCCGGCGGTAAACGGTTCCGCCCCCTGCTGACGATCCTTTCGAGTCACCTCGGACCAGACCCGGCCAACGCGGATGTGATCAAGTCCGCGGTAGTGGTCGAACTCACCCATCTCGCCACGCTCTATCACGACGACGTCATGGACGAAGCTCAACTTCGCCGGGGCGCTCCCTCAGCGAACTCCCGCTGGGACAACACTGTTGCGATCCTTACCGGTGACTTCCTGTTCGCACGCGCTAGCGACATACTCGCCGACCTCGGACCCGAGGCCGTTCGCATCCAGGCGCAGACCTTCGAGCGACTGTGCACCGGACAGATCCGCGAGAGCGTCGGCCCAGATGATGGAGTGGACCCGGTCAAGCATCACCTGCAGGTCCTTTCGGACAAAACCGGATCCCTCATCGCCACCGCCGCGAGGTTCGGCACGATGATGTCCGGTGCCGACCGTCACACCATCGAGACGATGAGCCGCTTCGGAGAAGCCATCGGTGTCGCCTTCCAACTCGCCGACGACATCGTGGATATCACTTCCGACTCGGATCAGTCGGGCAAGACCCCGGGTACCGATCTCAAGGAGGGTGTTGCCACGCTGGCAGCGCTGATCGCTCGAACGAGTCTGGATCCAAGCGATGCCGTACTCATCGAGATGTTGTCCAGGCCGCTTCCCGAACCGCAGGAGCATGCGCACGCCCTCGAGCTGCTTCGAAATCACGATGCGGTGCAAGCTGCTCGCGAAGAAGCGCTGCGCTGGGCCGCTGAAGCTCAACGTTCCCTCGAACACATACCGGATTCACCGGCCAAGGATGGCCTGTTGGCCATCTGTGGCTACGTCGTGAACAGGACTGCCTAGACACCTTCGTTCTACGTAGGTTCGCTGACTTCCAGTTCGTCGATCACCGTTGCTGCGCGTCCGCGCCTCCCGGAGTGTCGGTAGGCATCGATCGAGAACACCACGAGAGCTAGCCAGACGAAGATGAAGCCGATCCAGCGACTGCCGGGCATCGCTTCGTTGAAGAGGAACACTCCGATGACGAACTGAAGAATCGGCGTGATGTACTGCAAGAGGCCGAGAGTGGATAGCGGGATGCGAGTCGCGGCACCGCCGAACGCGAGCAGCGGAATAGCTGTAACCGGTCCTAGCAAGATGAGTAGCACGCTGATCTGCCAACCGTCGAGGACGAAGGCTGCCTGACCGTTCGATTCCCAGACGGCCATCAGTGCGAAGGCGAAAGGGGCCAGGACAGCGGTCTCGATTGCCAGGCTTACGGTGGAGCCGACGTTCGCAACCTTCTTGAGCAGGCCGTACATGCCGAAACTGAAGCCCAGGGTGAGGCTGATCCACGGGACAGCGCCGTAACTGATCGTCAGGATCGCGACCGCCAAGACGGCGACGGCCACGGCCACCCACTGGGTGGTGCGCAGGCGTTCGCGCAGCAAGATCACACCGAGCGCAACGGAGATCAGTGGATTGATGAAGTAGCCGAGAGATGCCTGCACCACTTGGTTGGAGGCAACCGCGTAGACGTAGACCACCCAGTTGATGGAGATGAAGATCGCTGCGGCGAGCAGGATCAGCAAGGTTCGTTTGTTCATTGCTCGTCGCACGCTGCGCCACGTGCGGGCGATCGCGATGACGATTACCAGGAAGACAAGCGTCCAGATGATGCGGTGAGCCACGACCTCCCAAGGCGACACCGCGTCCAGTAGGGCGAAGTAGATGGGGAAGGCTCCCCACAGGACGTATGCGAGTACGCCGAAGATCAGCCCGGTGCGGTGCTTGTGGGCTGCTGAGTCGGTTGCGTCCTGTTTCAGTTGATCACCCATGTGTCGTTGCCGTGTAGCAACGAACGAAGGTCGCCCGGGCCCTGTTCGGCGATCACGTCGGCGACCTGCTGCTGGGCCATGCGGTCGTAGGCCTCGCGGTGTGTCACGGATCGGAAGATACCGATAGGAGTGTTCGTCAGGGTGCGTGGGTTGTAGAGGCGCGATAGGCCGAATGCCAAACCCGGATCTTTGGCGTGGGCGTCGAAGACGATGATGTCCTCTTGGCTCACTTCTGCAACGTCCATGACCTGCAGGTGACCGTCGTTGTCCCGGATCACACACTTGTCCTTGTTGTTGCCGAAGATGATCTGCTCACCGTGGGTCAGGCGAATGAGGTTGTCCTCGCGGACGTCGTTCTCCTTCAGCGGCTCCCATGCGCCGTCGTTGAAGATGTTGCAGTTCTGATAGATCTCGATGAGTGCTGAGCCCTCGTGGGCGGCGGCGGCACGCAGCACCTCGGTCATGTGCTTGCGGTCCGAGTCGATGGTGCGAGCAACGAAGGTTGCTTCGGCACCGAGGGCCACCGACACCGGGTTGAAGGCGTAGTCCAGTGACCCTTGCGGGGTTGATTTGGTGATCTTGCCCTGCTCGGAGGTGGGGGAGTACTGACCCTTGGTCAGGCCGTAGATGCGGTTGTTGAACAGCAGGATCTTCAGATTCACGTTGCGGCGCAGCGCATGGATCAAGTGGTTACCACCGATGCTCAGCGCATCGCCGTCGCCGGTCACCACCCACACCGACAGATCCGGGCGGGTGGTGGCGATTCCGGTCGCGATCGCGGGCGCACGGCCGTGGATGCTATGGACTCCGTAGGTGTCCATGTAGTACGGGAAGCGTGAGGAGCAGCCGATCCCTGAGACGAAGACGATGTTCTCCTTCTTCAGTCCCATCTCCGGCATGAAGCCTTGGACGGCGGCGAGGATCGCGTAGTCGCCGCACCCGGGACACCAGCGGACTTCCTGATCGGTCTTGAAGTCCTTGGCGTTGAGCTCCACCTCGGACTTGGGGATCAAGGACAGCGCGGGGAATGCGTCGGTGGTCATTGCGCACCTTCCGTTTGCTGGGGGAGTTGCTCGGACAACTCGGTGATGACGTCGACTAGCTCGGAGGACTTGAAAGGCAGCCCGCGCACCTGGTTGTAGCCGTAGGTGTCCACCAGGAACTTCGCGCGCAGCAGCATGTTCAACTGGCCCAGGTTCATCTCGGGCACCACCACTTTGTCGTAGCGCTTCAGTACCTCGCCGAGGTTCTTCGGGAATGGGTTGAGGTGGCGCAGGTGGGCTTGGGCGACCTTGATACCTGCGCGCCGGGAGATCTGGCAGGCGGCGCCGATCGGGCCGTAGGTGGACCCCCACCCCAGAACCAGGATCTTCGCCTCACCGCTGGGATCGTCCACCACGAGATCGGGGATCGACTCCGCGATCGCGTCGACCTTCGCCTGACGAAGGCGAACCATGTGATCGTGGTTGTCGGGGTCGTAGGAGATGTTGCCCGAGCCATCGGCCTTCTCCAAACCACCGATGCGGTGCTCGAGTCCGGCTGTTCCGGGGATCGCCCAGGGGCGCGCGAGCGTTTCCGGGTCGCGTTGGTAGGGCCAGAACTCCTCGGTGCCGTCGTCGTTCGTGTGGTTGGCAGCGGTGGCAAAGTTCGGGTCGATGGCGGGAAGTGCCTCGATGTCCGGAAGCCGCCACGGCTCGGAACCGTTGGCAAGGTAACCGTCCGAGAGCAAGAACACCGGTGTGCGGTAGGTGACCGCGATGCGCGCGGCTTCGATGGCGGCGTCGAAGCAATCGGCGGGGCTTTGCGGAGCCACGATCGGAACGGGGGATTCGCCATTGCGGCCGAACATCGCTTGCAGCAGATCGGACTGCTCGGTCTTGGTGGGCAGACCGGTGGAGGGGCCGCCGCGCTGTACGTCCACCACGATCAGTGGGAGTTCGAGCGAGACCGCGAGGCCGATCGTCTCGGACTTGAGGGCGATGCCCGGACCGGAAGTGGTGGTCACGCCGAGGGAGCCGGCGTAGGAGGCACCGAGGGCGGCGCCGATGCCGGCGATCTCGT
>CAZQRR010000147.1:0-5232 GCA_964595675.1 uncultured Rubrivirga sp.
CGGGGCCATCGACGATCGCCGTGCTGGTGCCGAAGATGTCGTAGCCGAAGTCGGTCGGGGCGGGGGCTGCCGTGCCGGCGCCGGTGGCCCCTGCCGCGACGGGCGTGGCTGGTGTGGCGGTGAGCGGGGCGGAAGGCGGCAGCGGCGCGGAGGCGGGCGCTGTGGGCGCCGACATCGCCGACGCGGCGGAGGCGGGACCCGTGGTGGCTTGCGTACCTGCGCGGGCGGTGGAGGCGGCGTTACCGGTGGCGGCGGGCGCGGCCGACAGCGGCGCCGCGGCGTTCTGGCCGTAGGCGGTCAGCGCGCCGAGACTTACGGCAGCAACCGCGGCGGCTCTCAAGAGCATGGTCATGGGGTGGTTCATCGGCGAGGTGCCATTATGGGTTGTGCAGGGTTCCCGGACAATCTGCAACTCATCGACGCAACATGGCATTGACATTCAGAGTCCCGCAGCCGAACTGGTTTCTGCTCACAGTTATCGGGCGTTTAACAGAGGTAAATGGCACACCTCCCAGCGAGACAGCCGGTCGGCGAATGCGCCGCAGGCCCCGCTGTGGCCGCCGCACGTAGTGCATGTCTGCGCATCAACACATTATCGGGTAACTGATGTGCCGTTCACTTCTCGGTTGGCTGGACTTACCGTAGCGCGTCGGCCTGTCCATGATCCACGTACTCACGGTTCATTGGAGGTCCGACCACTGGATCGACATTCAGTTGCAGTACCTGCACAGGCACCTGCGCGGGCCCATCGCCACGTACGCGTTTCTGAATGAGGTACGAGGCGACCACCGGAACAAGTTCGACTTCGTCTTCGATGAGCCGATCAAGTCGCACGCCCTCAAGCTGAATCGGCTCGCCGAGGAGGCGTGCTCTCGTGCGAGGTACGAGAGCGATGTACTGGTGTTTCTTGATGGGGACGCATTCCCGATCGCGGATCTTGGGGCCTACCTAGACGGCAAGCTATCGGCCTACCCTCTGGTCGCGGTTCGGCGTACGGAGAACCTAGGCGACTGCCAACCGCATCCAAGCTTTGCAGCGACGACAGTCGGTGTGTGGAGGCGAATCGGCGGCGACTGGCGAGAGGGTTTCTCCTGGATGACCACCGACGGGCGTCGCACGACTGATGTGGGCGGCAACCTGCTGGGCATACTCTCGGCACAGTCCATCCCTTGGTATCCGATGCAAAGGAGTAATCGCGTGGACCTACATCCCGTCTTCTTCGGGATCTATGACGGCATTGTGTACCACCACGGAGCGGGCTTCCGTCACAGCTGGTCTCGAGTCGATCAAGCGCTCATTGGCCGTGGGCCCGCCAGCGGGGGATTCCTTCGTCGCTGGTTGCTCGCACTTCACCCGGCACATCATCGTGCGCGGCGCCACCTGGAAGGGAACGAGTCCCTCAAGGACACGGTGTACAGAGAGGTCCGCTCGGACGCTCAGTTCTTCCGCCGCTTTCAGTCACCCATCTTTGGAGAATGAAGCCCTGATTCGCCCGATCGGGCTTGCGCGCTAGACGAATCTAATCCACCGTTCGATTGCTCGGCACGGAACTGGCTGTTCCGCGAGCGGGTTTGTCTCCTATGAAGCCAAATGAGCTCACCTTAGGTGGTATCGCGGATGCGCTCGTCAGTCATCCCGAAGTTCGGATGTCGGCGGTTATCACAGCCCCCGGCACCGGCAACCGAGCGCTCACTGGAATCAGGCTGCCCCTAGCTCGACAGTTGGTGGCGTTGAAGTATCGGCAGCCAGAGGAGCTGGACGGCCTTGTTGGGCGGTATCAGGCCTCGCTGGACGTCGTGATTGCCGATCCGAACCATGGCTACGGATCTTCGGTGCACTGCCTTGAGCGTTGCCTCGAGCTTCTCTCTCCGGGAGGAATCTTGCTATGTCATGACTGTATGCCCCCTCCTACGGCAGCCAGCCTAGAGCGGGTGGCCGATACTGAGTGGTGTGGCGTGACCTTTGCGGCGTTTCGTGATGTGATGACCGCAGGGGGAGTGGGTTGGTGCACCCTGGCGGCGGACTATGGTATCGGGATTGCCATCGCTCCATCTGAGGCTGCGAGATGCGCAACGAGCATCGCTGATGCTTGGACGCTCGCATCGCATGGCGCTTACCTCGAGAGGTACCTCGCCGATCCTTTCAGATTCATGCGCGCCGTGAGGCCGGAGGAATGGCGGACCGCCGTCGATCGCCTCCGAGCGCGACGGGATATCAGTGATCTTGCTGCGAAGTTCGGCTCGTGGGACGAACTGCGGCCCTTCCGTGACGCGCGATCAGAATCACCGATTTTTCGGCAAGGCTTCCTACGGCTTGCAAGGCGTCTACGTAGATGCTGGCGTCCTGCCCACCACTGAACGCGATCCCGAGTGGTCCATGGCATCAGGTGTGTTTTGAGCGGGCACCCGAAGAAAGACCTCACGGTTGTGGTTGCCTTCCGTGACATGCGGCGGGAGGCGCCGCGGACCCTTGCATCGCTGGCGCCTAGATTTCAGCGTGGTGTGGCGGAGATCACCTATGAGATTGCAGCGATCGATATTGGCTCAACACGGTCGCTCGACACGGAAGCGGCCCGGACCTTCGGCGGCAATCACTGCCGACACATAGTGCTCGGCTCGGATTCAGCGTCACCGGCGGCAGCGATCAACTCGGTGGTCAAGGACAGCAGGTGTGAGTGGATCATGTGCCTCATCGATGGGGCTCGCATGGCGTCTCCCGGAGTCGTACGCATGGCGATGCTCGGGACTCGGCTGGGCGCACGACCCTTCGTCTACACCCTATCGATGCACTTAGGAAGTCGCTTGCAGAATGAGGCGATGATGCGGGGCTATGACCAGCAGGTTGAGGATGAATTGCTAGCCCAAGTCGACTGGCAGTCCGATGGGTACTCGCTCTTCCGAATCTCGACCGTCTCGCCATCACCTGTGACGGGGTTCCTGTCGAAACTTGCCGAGACAAACTGCTTCCTTATGCGCAGGGAGGACTACCTAGGCATCGGCGGACTGAGCGAAGAGTTTCAGTCACCCGGAGGCGGTCTAGTCAATCACGATTTCTTCAATCGAGTTCACGAGATCGCCGACTTCACTCCGGTCATGCTTCTGGGAGAGGCAACGTTTCACCAGTTTCATGGTGGCGCGTCGACAAATGTGCCTCCTCATCGCCATCCATGGGCGTCGTATGTCGAGGAGTACCGCCGGATCAGAGGATGCGAGTTCCGCAGTAAGTGGAGATCGCCTGTGTATCTCGGCGGTGCGCCTGAACAGTCTCGCCACTTGTTCCAGCATCCTCAGGCGGCACAGGCTCATTCATCCCCATCGATCCTTCAATCCCTGTTGGGGAAGCTCCATAGGCTCCGACGACGAGGACGCCCCACCCTCCCGAGTAGGATTTGGCGAGGTTGATGCAGGCTGACGAGGTGCTCGCCACAGGAGTACCGTTAGCCGAGGCGGCGCGGTCCCTCGGCGCGAGCGACGTGATGCCGTACCGCTGGCATGCGGAGTACGGCGCTATCGACCCGGATGCTGTGCGGCAGCCAAGAGTGCTGGCACATTGCGCTTTCTATGTACGTGAATGGCGCGAGGAACAGCTCGTCGCCCGGGCCTGAGGCGCCAACAAGGGACACGCCATTTAGATCATCGGATGACTGCTCGATACCTTCCGCACGGGCCGATACGTGCAGCAATCGGTTCATTATGCGAAGGACCATTCGAGTTCTCCTTGTCACACCGGCACTGCCCACGCCATATGGTCGCGACGAGGGTGGGCGGTGTGCCGTTGACGGTCATCCACGGACAGACCGGCCTGCTCGCGCAGGCAGCCGATGGAGGATCTTTGGTGACCCAGATGCGGCAGATGATCTATTCGATGGACACAGCGATCGACCTGGGCAACCGTGCGAGGCGCTTAGCCCGATTGACCCATCACCCAGACATCGTGGGACCACTCACCTATCAGGTGTACCGTGAGGTGGCGACGTCGGGGTGTGCCCCAATTGGGTGGCGGCGATGGTCCGGCCACACCGCACCAAGGGTTCTCGGATCACCATATGGTCACCATGCTCCGCAGCCAGCGAAGTACGCGTGGCGGGGTCGCGATTCGACTGAGCTGCTCAACTCGGCAAGCCGCAGCGCGCAGTCGTTGCACGAGGGCGGATTCTCGCAGCGTGAGCACCACATGATCGCCGGGGATCGGAGTGGGCGGCGGATCCGCGGGATCCATGTTCACATCCTTCCGGTAGACGGATGCGATGACGTGTGCTGCTGCTGAATCGTACAGGCGCGATGCATCCACCGGGATCGACTCGTTCGAACGGCGTAACTCGCATGAATGCCCAACCCGATCGGAGATGCGCGACACGAGCTCGGAGATGCGCGAGAATGGGACGACCTCGAGATCAGGCAGCCCACTGCGTTGCAGTGTCTCATGCTGGGGTGCGAAGTGGCGGTCTGCGACAAATCGATCCGGTGCACGTGCGAACTGGTCCACAAACGCCCTGAAGGTTGCCGTCAAGTCAATCTGCCCATCCGAAGTTCGAACATCCGACGTGCCCTCCCAGAGGTGCGCATTGCATGGATAGCGGAGGAACACCTTGTCAACCCATGCCGAGAGAAATCGACGATGAGGCGAACGTACGACCGCGAATCGCCACCATGACGGATCGTTCATCGCTGCGCGACGTGCCCCTTTGCGTGCCCGATCGAGCGAGGTCAGGCCATTCACGTGTGGGTCGTGGATGAGCATGTCTTCCGACATCTCCGGTGCAGAGGAGTGCTCGGCTGCCATCAGCGGGCGGCCCGCCAGTTGCGCGAACACGTGCCGCAAACTGGTGCAACCGGCTTTCGCGATCGGCACCCACACCATGCGGTGGCTTTCGAACAGATAGATCGGGGGAGGTTGCCTGCTCATGTTTGCGGGCGAGACGATAGAGCAGCATGATGGTGTGTGCGGCGAAGTGTCCGTCGATGTCTAATCCGCCATCCCAGGTATGCGATCCCCCTCCATCGCCATCATCGGTGCCGGGCTGACCGGCTGCTGCGCGGCGCTTGAGCTTGCGCGGCGCGGCCATCGCGTGGCGCTCATCGAGCAGGACGCGATGCCCATGAACCGCGCGAGCCTGCGCAACGAGGGCAAGATCCACCTTGGGCTGATCTACGCCAACGACCCCACGCTGGCCACGGCGCGGCTGCAGCTGCGGGCGGCGCTGCGGTTCCGGCCGCTGCTCGAGCGGTGGCT
>CAZQRR010000148.1:0-1066 GCA_964595675.1 uncultured Rubrivirga sp.
GCATGGCGTCTCGTACGTCCGCTTCCCCACGTACGTCCCGTGCGCGCTCGGCAAGCGGCTCCCGGTCCAACCGTTCTGCTTCGCGTCCATCCGCTTCGAGGGCTTCGCGAGGTTCGTCCGGATCCACCCGGGGGGCTTCCCGCAAGCCCGCGCGTAAGCCGGCCCGCAAACCGGCCCGAAGGCCCGCGGGCAAACCGGCGCGAGGTAGTAGCCGTCGCTCCGGCGGCGGTCTGATTTCCCGGACCTTCGCCGCTCTCGGCCGAGGACTGGGCGCCGTGTGGGGTGCGCTGGCGCTCCTGGTCGGCTCCATTGCACGTGGTATCGGTCGAGGTGCCCGAGACCTGGATCCCGAGCACCGCCGCGACGGCCTGGGATTGGCTCTCATCGCCGGTGCGGTGGTCGTTGCAGCTGCCACCTGGTTCAGCGTGGATGGCTGGTTCATCGCCTGGTCAGGTGCGATCGCCACCACTTTCTTCGGAGCCTTGGCGTGGATCGCCCCGTTGTGCCTCCTGGCTTTGTCGTGGCGTTTTCTGCGGCATCCGGATCAGAATGCGACGACCGGACGGTTGGTCATCGGGTCTGGTGCGGTGATCGTGGGTGTTGCGGGCATCTGGCACCTCACGCAGGGGCACCCCACGCCCTCCAGCGGTGGTGCACCGATGGACGCGGCCGGCGGTGTGATCGGCTGGATCGGCACGGCGCCGGTGGTAGCCGCGGTTGGTCCGATCGTGAGCGGCATCGTCCTGGGAATAGTGGTCTTCTTCGGATTGCTCGTGGTGACCGGAACATCGGTGCAGGCTTTGAAAGCACACCTCGCGGGTTGGTGGCAGTCCCTGCGCGGTGCCGCGACCTTGCTGGTGCCGCCGGATCCACGTGACCTCGAGGACAGGGCAGACCACGCAGCAGACCACGCAGAAAACGACGACGACGACGAAAGTGACGACGAACTCCTGCTTCCCGGCCACGGTCAGGATCTGATGGAACCGGCCGAGACCTCGGTCAAGCCCGATCTGCGCGATGCCGAAGTCCTGCGTGACGCTCCGTTGGTGGGGGATGAACCGTTCGC
>CAZQRR010000148.1:1166-5217 GCA_964595675.1 uncultured Rubrivirga sp.
GACGCGAACGTGGACGCGAACGTCGAGGAACGCCCGGCAGCAGGGTTGTTCGTCCCCGCAGGCAGTGGAGTGGGCCCGAGATTCGACGGTGGGGTGGATCAGGACGCCCCGACGGACGTGATCGCCGTGGTCGGTCCGAACGACGACACCGCTGCGCTCGTTCCCGTTGGTGCCCACACTCCCGACACTCCCGACACTGCCGACACAGTGAGCCTCGTGCCGGTGAGCGAACGACCTCGGCCCGAGCCCTCCATCGATCCGACCCCCGAAGGCTCACCAACGCAACTGCCGGTCATGGCCAGTGGGCGCTACCACCTGCCCAAGGCCGACCTGCTCAAGGCAGGGGCCAGTCACAAGAAGGCGACGCCGGCCAACGACCAGGTTGTGAGGGCGCTGCGCGAAGTTCTCGACCAGTTCGGTATCGACGCCCAGGTGTCAGGTTTCCTGCGCGGTCCGACCGTCACCCGCTACGAGATCGAACTCGGCCCGAGTGTGAAGGTCGAGCGGGTGACCGCGCTGAGTAAGAACATCGCCTATGCGGTGGCAAGTGCCGATGTCCGGATCCTGAGCCCGATCCCCGGGAAGAAGGCAATCGGCATCGAGATCCCCAACACCGACCGCGAGTTGGTGGCAGTGGGGGACGTGCTGCGCAGTTCGTCGGCGGCAGCCGATCAGCACCCGATGGTGGTGGCACTCGGCAAGGACGTGGAAGGCGAGTTCGTCGTCGCGAACCTGGCCAAGATGCCGCACATCTTGGTTGCAGGAGCCACGGGGGCGGGTAAATCCAGTTGCATCAACTCCCTGATCACATCGATTTTGATGCGCGCCACACCCGATGAGGTGCGGATGATCCTGGTCGACCCCAAGCGAGTGGAATTGACCATCTACGAAGGTGTGCCACACCTGATCACCCCCATCATCACCAACCCCAAGAAGGCTGCCGACGCCCTGCAGTGGGTGGTGGCCGAGATGGACAAGCGTTACGACGACCTCGCACACTTCGGTTTCCGGCATGTGGACGACTTCAACGCTGCGGTGCGTTCGGGCAAGGTCAAGCCTCCGGTAGGAAGTCAGCGGGTGCTGCGTCCCTATCCGTACCTGCTGGTCATCGTCGACGAGCTCGCCGACCTGATGATGGTCGCGCCGCGTGATGTCGAAGATTCGATCGTTCGCATCACCCAACTCGCACGCGCCGCCGGTATCCACCTGGTCCTGGCAACGCAGCGTCCGAGTGTGGACGTGGTGACCGGATTGATCAAGGCGAATGTGCCATCGAGACTTGCTTTCGCAACCTCGAGCCTTGCCGATTCACGCGTCATCTTGGATCAGCCCGGTGCGGAGAAGCTCGTGGGACAAGGTGACGGGCTGTTCTTGCCGATGGGTGCGAATAAGCCGGTGCGCATCCAAGGGGCCTTCGTTGCCGAGAAGGAGATCCGTGGCATCGTGCAGCACTGCAAGGACCAGACCGAGGCGCGCTACCTCAACGAGGTCACCTCACCCGCCGCTGCCAAGAAGGAGATTGATGAGGACATCGGCGATGACCTCGATGTCCTGATGCAAGCGGTGGAGCTGGTGGTGAGCACCCAGTTCGGGTCTACCTCGATGCTGCAGCGCAAGCTGCGGGTGGGTTTCGCCAAGGCCGGCCGACTGATGGATCTGATGGAGTCCCGCGGGGTGGTGGGGCCGAGCGAGGGTTCGAAGGCTCGCGAGGTCCTGGTCAAGGTCGACGACCTGCCGGGTGTGCTGGCGAGCCTGCGCGGCAACTAGGCGGTTTGTCCAGGAACTATGCAGCGGCTACTCGTCCCGCCGTTACTGGTCCAACCACGAAGGTGAGATTCTTGATCCGAAGTGGTGAAAGCCTTGCGCAGACGGGGGTGGGACTGGAAACCTCCGCACAGGGGATCCACGATCGGGGTAATCGATGGTCGGTGAGCGCATTACCGCGGCTCGAATCTCGCGCGGGCTGAGCGTGGACGACGTTGCCGAAGCGACCAAATTGCGAGCGCTCATCATCGAAGCGATCGAACGGGACGATTACTCGATATCCGGAGGCGACGCCTACCTGGTGGGGCACCTGCGGATGATCGCCGACGTGGTCGGTCTCGATGGCGACGACCTGGTCGAGGAATACCGGGGCAGATAGGTCCGCACCGAAGCCACACTTGAGCTGTCCGTAGGCTCATCCCGTGCCCGAAGCCTCGTCCGCGCCTGCAACCTATGTTCGTTCTGGTGACGGTGAGGGCGGCAAGAAGGTCGCGATCGTCACGTTGGGTTGCGCACGCAACGAAGTGGATTCCGAGGAACTCGCCGGCCGCTTAGGTGGCCAGGGGTGGACGTTGGTCGACGACCCCGATCATGCCGATGCCATCGTGGTGAACACCTGCGGTTTCATCGAAGCGGCGAAGAAGGAATCGATCGACACGGTTCTTGCCGCCGCCGGTGGTTCGGCGCCAGTCGTCGCGGTCGGGTGTCTGGCTGAACGTTATGGACAAGAACTCGCCGGAGCGCTCCCGGAAGCCAGCGCGGTGCTCGGGTTTGATTCCTATCCGACCATCGCGGAGAAGCTCGATGCGGTAATCGCCGGTGAGGAACTGCCTGCGCACGCTCCGAAGGACCGGCGCACGCTATTGCCCATCGCCCCGGTCGAGCGCGCGAAGGATCCGCAGGGCTGGGTGCCACCGGTGCCCCGCATCCGACTCGGTACCGGACCGGTGGCGTCGGTGAAGTTGGCGACGGGGTGCGATCGACGTTGCGCCTTTTGCGCCATCCCGGCCTTTCGTGGTTCCTTCGTCTCGCGCAGGCCCGCGGAGGTCATCTCCGAGATCGGGGAGATGGTCGCCAGCGGGGTGCGCGAGGTGATCTTGGTTTCGGAGAACACCACGTCCTACGGCAAGGACTTGGGTGACATGCGCTTGCTGGAGAACGTGCTTCCCGGGCTGGCAGCCGGTACGGGAGTGGATCGCATTCGCTTGTCGTACCTGCAGCCGGCGGAAATGCGACCCGGACTCGTCGCTGCGATCGCCGGATCCCCCGCGGTGGCGGACTACTTCGATCTGAGTTTCCAGCATGCAAGTCCGCGGGTGCTGCGCCGCATGCGCCGGTTCGGTGGCACCGAGGATTTCCTGGAACTCATCGAATCGATCCGCTCGGTCGCACCCGAGGCCGGCATCCGCAGCAATGTGATCGTCGGCTTCCCCGGTGAAACCGATGAGGACGTCGACGAACTCGCGGTCTTCCTCGAGGCTGCCCGACTCGACGCCGTTGGGGTGTTCGGTTATTCCGATGAAGACGGAACCGAGGCGGAGAAGCTGCCCGACAAGGTCGATGAGCACGAGATCGTGCGCCGCCGGGCGCGCATCGCCGACCTGGTCGAAGAACTCATGGCGCAGCGGGCGAGCGAACGCATCGGCCAGCGGGTTCGCGTTCTCATCGAGTCCATCGACGACGACTCTCCGGTTGGTCGGGCCGCGCACCAAGGTCCCGACGACGGCTCATGCACGATCGTGGGCGATCGCCAGGTCGTGGATGGTCTCGCCGTGGGTGACTGGATCGACGGTGAGGTCGTGGAGTCCGAAGGCGTCGATCTGTGGGTGCGGGTCTGACCTCGTGCGCGTCACCTGGAACCTGCCCAACGTCTTGACGTTGGCCCGGCTCGCGGCTGTCCCGTTCGTCGGTCTGCTCCTCCTCGCACAAACCACCCTCACCCGCGACCTGGCAGCCGTGTTGTTCGTCGCCGCTGCGGTGACCGACTTCATCGACGGTGCGATCGCCCGCAAGCGCGGGATCACGACCGACTTCGGTGCATTGCTGGATCCAATCGCCGACAAGGCACTCATCTCGGTCGCGCTGATCGGCCTATCGGCCCTCGGGGATGTTCCCTGGTGGGTCACCATCGTCATCTTGGGCCGGGAGTTCGCCGTCACCGGCTTGCGCATGTGGGTGCTGCGTCACGGAGTGATCCCGGCATCACGAGGCGGGAAGGTGAAGACGCTCGCGCAGATCATCGCGATCGCCATGTTCTTGGCGGTTGGTCCTGCGTGGTGGGTCGATG
>CAZQRR010000149.1:0-5133 GCA_964595675.1 uncultured Rubrivirga sp.
GAGATGTTCAACGTCTCGGCCACGTCGGCCAACGTCAGGAAGCGTGCGGTCACCGACCTATGCTCCCAAACGGTTCCACGAATTCCACGATCGACTCCGATGTGTGGATAACTGCCGGTGGATCCTCGCCCCTGTGGATAGTCGTTGGCGCTCGCGGCGAGTTGTGCCCACCCTGGAGGCATGAACTTCACCGATCTCCCGGGTTTACGTCGCAGGTCGCGCACGTCCACTGCCGAAGGTGCTTCCACGCCCGTCGCCCCGCGCGCCCAGCGCGTACGTTCCTCCCGCCGAACTGACCTTCGGCTCTGGCTCGGTCTCGCGCTCGTCGTGGCATCGATGTTCGTGGGTGCGCATCTGATGTCGCAGGACGCCCCGACCGTGACCGTGTGGCAGGCATCGCGCGATCTGTCTGCGGGAACTGAGCCTGCGCACCTGCAACCGGTCACCGTCGCGTTGGGCTCGGTTTCGGCGGACTACCTGCCGGTCGAGGAGCGGCCGGTTGGTGAGTTGCGTTTTCCGATCGCGCAGGGGGAGTTGATACCCCGTTCGGCGTTGGCGCAGCCCGGTGATGAACCGACGCGCATCGTGACGGTCGGCGTGGATCCGCTGCATGCGCCCATCGACCTCGCCGCGGGAGACCGCGTGGATGTGTGGAGCACCCCGAGCGATGGACCGATCGCCGGTGCCATGACCGGGCCGACCAGCGGACCGGCCATGGGCGATCCGGGTGGCCCGAATCTCGTCCTGGAAGGTGCCTTGGTCGAGGCGGTTTCCGCTGATTCCTTCGGCAGCCAGCTCGCGGTGGTGGTGCGGGTGGCGCCGGAGGACGTGGCGACACTCGTCCAGGCGTCACGGGCGGGCGTGATCGACCTGGTGTCGGTGCCGGCGCTCAGTCAGGTTTCCTCGGGCGCGGGATTTATTTCATGAATTCGCTCGCGAATCGGATCATCTGGTGCACGCCGGGGCGATCCGACGAGGCCGCCTGGATAGCCGCCGTCGCCGGGCGCGGTTTCACGGTGGTGCGCCGGTGCGTGGAAGCCACCGATGTTCTGGCCGCTGCGAGTATCGAGAATCAGGCGGCGGTGATCATCGATCTGGCCACACCGCGGTTGAGTATGGAGATCCTGGATGCGATTTCCAGCGTCCCCGATCGGGTGATCGTCGGCGTCGTGGACAACGACGACGACCGCTCGCGCGCGAACCTCGCGGGGATCACCGCTGTCGTGCGCAGTGACAGCGAGAACTTGGTCGACGACGTGCTCGCCGAACTCCGATCGAGTGCCCGCGGCGAACAGGTGGAGCACAACGCCGGCAGCCGATCACCCGATCGGTCACCCGTATCCGACCAAGCCAACGCAGCGACACCAGCAACGTCGATCACGGTCGTGTACGGGGCGGTTGGTGCACCGGGGCGCAGCACGGTCGCCCTCGGTATGGCTGAGGCGTGGGCGCGCACGGGAGATCGCGTATGCGTGATCGATGCGGACACCATCGGTCCGTCGCTTGCACTGCTGGTGGGAATGAACGACGACGTCAGCGGATTACTCGTCGCCTCCCGTTACGCCGATCAAGGGGCCTTGGATGTCCGCTCATTGGGGTCTGCTTGTCGACGATTGGGCGACCGGTTGTACTTGATGAGCGGTATCGGTTCCCCTGACCGGTGGCACCATCTGCGACCGAGCACGTGGGAGCGGGTATTGGCGGCGTGCGCCGAGCACTTCGATCGCGTCGTCATCGACACGAATCCACTGTTGGACTTGACCGAGGATTCGCTGCCGAGCGGTCCTGCCCAACGGGACAGTGCCGCGCGATCCGCGTTGCAGATGAGTACGTCGGTTGTTGCCGTGACGCAACCGGACGCGGTGAGTCTCCTGCGGCTGGTGTCGGATCTGGTGGATCTTCGATCCGTGGTCCATCACTCGAACATCACCGTGGCGGTCAATCGATTACCCCGACGAGCCGATTCGAACATCGCGCGGGTGCGCGAGGTGCTCTGCGAATCGGGATTGAACCTGCCCGTTCACGCGATCCCGGAGGATCGCAGTTTGCTCACGTGCCGTCAGACCGGCTCGCTGCTGTCGGAAGTGCCCGCCACGAGGAAGGTGCGGCGATCGTTGGCGAAGATCGCCGATGCAGTCGCGGCTTGAGTTAGATCACGGTGATTCGAGAACCACCACGCGGTCACCGATCTTCGACCACTCATACAAAGCCTCGGCATCGTCTTCGTGCATGCGCACGCAACCGCCGGTTGCGATGGGCAGACCGAGCTGATCGATGCCATGCATCATGCGTCCGTCGTAGTAGATCGGGATGCTGTGGAAACCGATCGGCGTCTTGCCGTCGTTGCCATAGGCGAAGCGCGTCATGTGATCGAAGGTGACTCGGGAGTTCGGATTGCCGCTGCGCTCGGACTTGGAGTAGATCGTGTATTCACCTGCGCGGGGTCGATCCCAGCGACCAACGATGGGGAAGCGGTAGACCACCTCGTTGTTGCTGTTCATCACCCACACGGTCATCAGCGACTTGTCGTAGACGATGCGTCGGCCCGTCTCGCCATCCATCGGCATCTCGGGGACGTTCTTCGCCTTGGTGCTTCGCGTTGCGGCAACGGGCTTCTTCACCTTGCGGGGTGGAACGGGCACCGCCACCGACGATGGCTGGACCCGCGCGGGGGATGTCACGCTCGTGGCGGCTGGTGCATCGGGGTTCGCCAGGGCGATCGGTGCGACCCCCATCAGCCCCCCGACCAGCCCGATGGTCGCCCCGAGGGCAGCAACGCCCCGGGTGACGCCTCGGGGGACGCCTCGGGTGGCGCGTGATGACGCGCGTGATGACGCGCGTGATGACGATCGGGGAAGGAGCACCCGATCAGGGTACGGGGTTTCCCACTTGCCCGCGTAGCGAAGGTCCGCGTGTCACACTGAAGGCCTCGGGAACGGAGTGGTGCATGGATCGACTCGATGCCATCGATGCCGCCATCTGGTTCGCCGAAGATGCGCAGACTCCGCGCAATGTGGGGGGTGTGGCCATCTTCCGGCCACCGGCTGGGGGCTTCGACCACGAGCGCCTGGTCCGGTTGATCCGCAACCGAATCGCCCACGTTCCCCGCTACCGGCAGCGGCTGCGTGAAGTCCCGTGGGGATTGTCCCGGCCGGTCTGGGTCGACGACGCGAACTTCGACGTCGCCTTCCACGTCCGCCGATCTGCGCTACCCAATCCCGGTACCCGAGCCCAACTCGATGAGTTGGTGGCCCGGCTGATGGCCCGGCCGCTGGATCGGATGCGTCCGTTGTGGGAGATGTATTTGATCGAGGGTCTGGAGGACGGTTGTTTCGCGGTTGTCACCAAGAGCCACCAGGTGCTGGTGAACGGCACCGCGGCGATCGACATCGCTCAGGTGATGTTGGACACCCATGTCGAGGCGATCGAGGACACACCCGATGCGTGGAGTCCTCATCCCGAACCCAGCGATCCCGAACTCATCGCAGCGGCGTTGACCAGCGTGGTGACCAGGCCCGCGGTGGCCTGGGATCTCGCAACCAGTGCGGTCCGCGACGCCGGGGCGGCGGCGGAAGCCCTCGGCAGTTGGGTTCGAGACACCACCGTCGATGCTGCGCGAACGGTTGCCTCGATCATCCGGTCCCCCATCGACAGCCCGCTCAATACCCGGATCGGTGCCCAGCGCCGCTTCGCCACCACCCAATTGCCGTTAGCCGATCTGCGCGAGGTGCACGGCACCAGCGTGGGGACCGTGAACGACGTCGTGCTCACGGTCGTGACCGGTGCGCTGCGCGATTGGCTGATGAACCGCGGCCGGGTGCTGGACTCCTCGGCAACGCTGCGCGCTCTAGTGCCGGTGAGCATCCAGTCGGAGGCACCATCGCGTCGCGACAAACCCCAAACCAGCGACGTCGGGGCGTTCTTGATCGACCTACCCGTCGGTGAAGCCGATCCCATCGTTCGCCTGCACCAGATCGCCTTCCATATGCGCGACCTGCGGACCAAGGAGAGATTCGTGGCCGCGGAAGCACTCGCCGGCGTTGCGGGCTTCGGGCCGGCAACGTTCCATGCGCTCGGTTCGCGCGTGGGTGCCACGCTGTCGCAACGCGCGTATAACGTGTCCATCATCAACGTCCCCGGTCCGCAGCGTCCGCTATACGCGGCGGGAAGCGAGATGATCGCCGCCTATCCGTTCTCGCCATTGGTCCAGGGACAAGCCTTGAGCATCGGGCTCACCTCCTACCGAGGGTGCGTGTTCATCGGCCTCACCGCCGATCGGGACGCTCTCGCCGATGTAGCCGTCATCATCGACGGGCTCAGCACGTCCCTCGCTGAGTTGAAGGAAGCAGCTTCCAAGGAAACCGGCTTACGCGTCATCCCTGGACGCGCGGATGCGAGTTAGTGCGATGACATCACCGAACTCCCACGCGCAGAACTCCGACAGGCGCGCGCCTCGACGCGCCTTGGTCTTCGGCGGCGGGGGAGTCCTCGGTGGCACCTGGGCGGTCGGCGCGCTCGCCGCGTGGCAGGACGCGACAGGACTCAAGCCCCACGATGCCGACATCATCGTGGGGACCAGCGCCGGCTCGGTGCTCGCGGCTTTGGTGGCCAGCGGAGTCAGCACCGATGAACTCATCTCCCACTATCGCGATGAACAGGTCACCTCCGGTCCGCTTGCCGGCTACGAGTGGGACCCCGATCGAGCCACCGGCGGACATCGACCGGGACGGCCCAAACTGCGCGGACCGGGCTCACCCGCCCTCATCCGCTCGAGCCTTCGCAACATCGGTCAACTGCCGGCAACCACGGTGCTTTCGGCATTCCTGCCCGAAGGCGGCAGATCACTCGAACGCGTAGGCCACCTCATCGATGCCGTTAGCCCGCTTGGTGAATGGGCCAACCACCCCAACCTGTGGGTGGTTGCCATGGACTACACCGACGGTCACCGCGTGGTGTTCGGTCGTCCCGGCGCTCCCGTCGCGCCGCTGGCCAGCGCAGTCATGGCTTCCTGCGCGATTCCCGGATGGTTCGCACCGGTGGAGATCGGTGGCCGCTCCTACGTCGATGGGGGAGCGGTGTCGGCAACATCCGTGGACGTCCTCGCGCATTCGGGCGTGGACGAGGTGTACGTGA
>CAZQRR010000150.1:0-5109 GCA_964595675.1 uncultured Rubrivirga sp.
CGATGGTGTCGGTACGGGTGATCACGATGGGGCCCGATGGGGCGCGAATCGAACGACGAGGTGCGGAGCCCGTACACGTAACGGTTCCCGAAGAAGAGCGCAAGGCCGACCCCACAGGTGTGGGTGATGCGTTTCGCGCTGGCTACCTAGCGGGCCAAGCGTGGGGCTTGACGGATGAACGTTGTGCGCAGGTGGGCTCACTCGTCGCCACGTACGTGATCGAGACCGTGGGAACCCAGGAGTACGAATTGGCGCAAAAGCACTTCCTTCAGCGCCTTGCTGCCACCTACGGCGACGACGCCGCCGCGGAGGTCGAGCGGCACGTTTCCTGCCCGCGCCCGTGACGGCACGTCACTAGCGACCGGCGCAAGTCAGATCCATGGATCGGCGATTGCCCACACCGTTGTGGGATCTGCCTGATCCCTTCGACGCGCGGCCGGGTGAGGACCTGGTGGCCGTCGGCGGCGGACTCGATCCAGGAACGCTCCTGACGTCCTACGCGCGTGGTCTGTTTCCGATGGACGTTCCCGTCGGTCCTGATCTCGGTGGTGGTCATGCGCTGGGCTGGTGGTCGCCCGACCCCCGAGGGATCCTCGAACTCAGCCACCTTCGGGTGTCGCGTTCGCTCGCCAAGTCCCGACGACGCTTCACGGTCTCCTTCGATACCGAGTTCGAAGCGGTCATGCGAGCATGCGCGGACCCGGCGAGACCGCAAGGATGGATAACCGAGGAGTTCGTCGAGGCGTACACCCACCTGCACTCGATGGGTTTTGCGCATTCGATCGAAGTGTGGTCGGGAAGCGAACTCGTCGGTGGCCTGTACGGCGTCGAGGTCGGTGGCTTGTTCGCGGGTGAATCGATGTTCCATCGCGTTCGCGATGCATCCAAGGTCGCGCTCGTTTCACTCGTCGAACGCTTGAGGGCCTGCTCGGGGGAGCGGCTGATCGATGTGCAGTGGTCCACGCCGCATCTACGAAGTCTGGGGGTGAGCGAGATGCCGAGGAGCGACTATCTACGACGATTGCCGGCCCTCGTTGCACAGCCCCCGTGTTTGGGTGAGTGAGCGGTCAAGCGCGAGCACGGGCAAGTGCCAGCGGTAACTGTTCGATCAACGCATCGATGGTTTCCGGCGAGCAGCCGTAGGGCAGGGAGACGCGCAGACTCGCAGGCGTGGCGATGGCCATGGCGTCCAGGACGTGACTGGCCATTTTGGTATCGGCGGTGCAGGCGGAACCGCTGGCGATAGCCAGGCCTCGTGAATCCAGATCGGTTACGACGATTTCCCCGACCACGTCGTCGACCACCACGGTGAGGATGTGCGGGAGGCGATCCACGGGATCTCCCACGGCACGAACCCCGGGCGAGTGCTCCACCGCAGCACGGATGCGATCGATCATGGCGCGATGGTGCACGGCTTGATGGCGCCAATGGTCTCCCACGTACTCGGCTGCGGCACCAGCTGCCGCCGCGGCTGCCACGTCGGGGAAACCGCCCACCCATCCACGGTCAGGGGCCTCGGGCGGTTGCCAGCGGATTCCCGGCTGGACCACCAGGACCGCGCAACCAGACGGCGCACCCCAATCGCGCGGGGATGCGACCAGCGCATCCCAGTGATCACCGATCTCGTCGTGGCCAGCTACCTGGGTTGCTTCACTCACCAGCGGCACGCCTCGTTCGCGACACAAGCGGTGGACTTCGGCGAGCGGTTGACGGGTTCCTACCTCCGCATTTGCGACCTGGACGCACGCCACGGCGGCACCGCCGGCGAGGGCGTCTTGGAAACTCTCGAGGTCTACGGCACCGGTGACGGTCACCGGCACGGTCACGACCTCGGCTCCCGGGCAGGCGCGCGCTGCTGACAACACGGCAAGCGACTCGGTAGCGCCCACCAAGATGCGCGGGCTGGCACCGCTCGCTACCCGCGATGTGAGCAATCCACTGATACAGACGCGTAGAAGGTCTGCCACCGAGGGTCCGAGGAAGGTGTCCGCCGGGCGCACGCCCAGGAAGGTCGCGATCGCTGCTCGGGAGGTGTCGAGCAGCAAGCCGGTCCGGCGGCCGCTGTGGTGCAGACGGGCCGGGTCCGCCCACGACTGCTCCAGGGCAGCAGCAAGGGCCCGTCGGGCGATGGGCAGAACCGGCTGGCCCCCCACGGCATCCAGGTAGCCCGGTGGTGGGGTCGGGGCCGGATCGGGCCACGCGTCAGCGTCCCGGGAGCCCCCGGATTGCCGCTCCGAGCCCGTGGCTTCCATGCCACAACGCTAGCGGCAGAAAGCGTGGGCGAGGTCACGTGGATTTGACCGGTGACCACGGGGTAACTTGGGGCAAAAGGTGCGCTAGTCTCGCCAGGAAAACCTGAGTCAATTGCCTCAGGCAACCCTGAGAGACGCGCACTTCGGTGCAGGCGAGAAAGGCGAGAAGTGGCGACCACCGATCGGTCCTGGAGTGGGACTCGCAGATCGCGCACCACCACCGGTGTCCTCGCCCTCGCCGCAGCGGCCGTCCTGTTGTCGGGGTGCACCGCCAACGAGGCGTTCTTCTTCGATCTCCCCGAACCTGCCTCCGCGGAGGCGCCCATCGTCCAGAACCTGTGGAACGGTGCTTGGATCGCCGCCTGGGCCGTAGGCATCGTGACCTGGGGCTTGATGATCTGGGCTGCAGTGGCATACCGGCGCCGGCATCCCAACGAGGTTCCGGTACAGACCAAGTACAACCTCCCGATCGAGGCGCTCTACACAGTGGTGCCGCTGATCATGATCCTCGGCCTGTTCTGGTTCACCGCCCGGGATCAAAGCGAGATCCTCACGGTGGACAACGATCAGCAGCAGACCGTCGAGGTCGTGGGTTTCCGATGGTCCTGGGCCTTCAACTACCTCGATCAAGACGCCTTCGACGTAGGTGTGCCTTATGGCGAAGGTTCGCCCGGTGAGCCACCCACGCTGTACCTGCCCGTGGACGAAAAGATCCGCTTCGAGTTGAACTCGCCCGACGTTATCCACTCCTTCTGGGTGCCGGCCTTCTTGTTCAAGATGGACGTCATCCCCGGCAAGACGAACGTCTTCGAGCTCACCCCGGACAAGTTGGGTACCTACGCAGGCAAGTGCGCGGAACTGTGTGGTGTGGATCACGCTCGGATGCTCTTCCAAGTGAAGGTCGTCGAGCGAGATGAGTTCGACGCCAAGATGGCCGAGTTGCGCGCAAAGGGACAGACCGGAGTATTGGACTCAGACCGCATCACCGATGAAGGACAGCGTCCTGGAGAGCGCACGCTATGACGATCCTGAACGAACCACCCGTTGCAAGCACCGCGTACGAGGCTCCGGTTTACACCCCGCGCAAGCCGAACCTGGGCAAGTCCATCGTCAACTGGGTCACGTCCACCGACCACAAGATCATCGGCTACATGTATCTGGTCACGGCGGTGCTCTGGTTTTTCGTCGCTGGGCTCATGGCACTTGCGATCCGCGCTGAACTCGCCGTCCCGGGCCTGCAGATCATCTCACTCGAGCAGTACAACCAGCTGTTCACGATGCACGGCACGATCATGTTGTTCTTGTTCGCCACGCCGCTGTTCGTCGGCTTCGGCAACGTGATCATGCCGCTGCAGATCGGTGCTCCCGACGTGGCATTCCCCCGACTGAACATGCTCGGTTTCTGGCTGTTCTTGTTCGGCGGACTGATCGTCGCCGCCGGATTCCTCACCCCTGGTGGCGCAGCATCCTTCGGTTGGTTCGCCTACGCACCGCTCAGCAACGCGGTCTTCTCGCCCACGCCCGGTGCCGATCTGTGGTTCCTCGGATTGGCCCTCGGTGGTCTGGGCACCATCTTGGGTGGCGTCAACTTCATCACCACCATCTTCACCATGCGCGCGCCCGGCATGACCATGTTCCGGATGCCGATCTTCACGTGGACCATTTTCATCACCTCGGTCCTGGTGCTCATTGCCTTCCCGGTCCTCGCTGCTGCCTTGATCGTGATGTTCGTCGATCGGCAGTTCGGATCGGTGGTGTTCGCACCCGAAAACGGTGGTGCGATCTTGTGGCAGCACCTTTTCTGGTTCTTCGGCCATCCGGAGGTCTACATCATCGCCCTGCCGTTCTTCGGCATCGCCAGCGAGATCATCCCGGTCTTCTCCCGTAAGCCGATCTTCGGCTACAAGGGTCTGGTCTTCGCCACGATGGGCATCGGTGCGCTTTCGGTGGCTGTGTGGGCGCATCACATGTACGTGACCGGTTCGGTGTACCTGCCATTCTTCGCGCTGATGACCATGCTCATCGCCGTTCCCACCGGCGTGAAGTTCTTCAATTGGATCGGCACCATGTGGAAGGGCTCTGTGTCCATGGATACGCCCATGCTGTGGACCATGGGCTTCTTGATCACCTTCCTGTTCGGCGGACTGACCGGCATCATTTTGTCCGCACCGCCGTTGGACTTCCACGTCTCCGACAGTTACTTCGTGGTGGCGCACTTCCACTACACGGTCTTCGGGACCGTCGTGTTCTTGATGTTCGCCGGCTTCTATTTCTGGTGGCCGAAGATGACGGGGAAGATGCTCGACGAGCGCCTGGGCAAGATCCACTTCTGGCTACTTTTCATCGGCTTCCAAGTCACGTTCTTGGTCCAGCACTGGCTCGGTGTGCAGGGCATGCCGCGCCGCTACGGCGACTATCTGCCGGTAGACGACTTCACCACCTTGAACATCGTCTCAAGCGTGGGAGCCGCGATTTTGGGTATCTCCACGCTGTTCTTCATCTGGAACGTGCTGACTACCTGGAAGAACGCACCACACGTGAACGTCGACGATCCCTGGGGCTGGGGTGGCTCCCTTGAGTGGGCTACGAGTTGCCCGCCTCCGCGCCACAACTTCACGTCCCTGCCGCGCATCCGCTCCGAGCGTCCGGCGTTCGACCTCCATCACCCGGAGTTGGCTCCGCCTAGTGCGCGTTCTCAGCCGCAGATCAGCAGCAGCGCGAGTCGACCCTCGGCTGGGGGCGGTCACTGATGAAGATCGAAGGCTGGACTTTCATCCTCGGATTCGTCTTCTACCTCGTTGTCGGGGGCGCCTACTGGTACTTCAGTCGCGACGAGATCGGCACCACGCTGCTGGTC
>CAZQRR010000151.1:0-2718 GCA_964595675.1 uncultured Rubrivirga sp.
CGCCCGCGGATCTGGACTAGGAGACCTCCATGGAAGCTTTCATCAAGCACACCGGAACTGCTGCGCCCTTGCGACGCAGCAACGTCGATACCGATCAGATCATCCCTGCGGAGTACCTGAAGCGGATCACTCGGGATGGTTTCGAGGACGGCCTGTTCTCCGCGTGGCGTAAGGATCCGCAGTTCGTCTTGAATCAGCCCGAGTACCAGGGCGTGAGCGTGTTGATCGCCGGTCCGGATTTCGGAACCGGCTCCTCTCGCGAGCACGCGGTGTGGGCATTGCAGAATTACGGCTTCAAGGTCGTGTTGTCGTCGAGGTTCGCCGACATCTTCCGTGGTAATTCCGGAAAAGGTGGATTGCTGACCGCCCAGATTTCACAGGACGTAGTCGAACGCTTGTGGGAGATGGTCGAGGCGGATCCGAGCCTGCCTGTGACAGTGGATTTGGAGTCCCGCACCGTTTCCGCTGGGGATCTGGTCGCGGAATTCGAAGTCGACGACTACGTCCGCTGGCGTTTGATGGAAGGCCTGGACGACATCGGAATCACCATGCAGCAGTCTGAGGAGATCACCGAGTTCGAAAGGTCCCGACCGACCTTCAAGCCGGTAACCCAATAGCGTCGTCACTTGGACCGAAGGTGGCGTCGATGTGACGCAAATCCCTTGCAGTACAAGGTAAATCCCCGGCGCGCCGCAGCGCGAAGTTCCACGCTCGCTACTAGGTTCGGTACGTCGGCCGACCGGCCGATCTAAGAAACCCTCCGGAGGGGTATCACTCGTGAACAAAGCAGATCTGATCGATAGCGTTGCCGACCGCCTGGGTCACAGCAAGAAGGACGTGACCGACATCGTCGATGCCTTCATCCATGAAACCAAGAAGGCTGTCGCGAAGGGCGAGAAGGTCGCCATCAGTGGATTCGGTGTATTCGAGGCTGCTGCTCGTAAGGCTCGTCTGGGCCGCAACCCGCGGACCGGCGAAACAGTGAAGATCAAGGCCACCAAGTTGCCAAAGTTCCGCGCAGGTGCGGAGTTCAAGGGCATCGTTGCGGGTTCCAAGAAGATCTCCGAGCCGAGCAAGCCGGCCAAGAAGACAGCCAAGAAGGCTGCTCCGAAGAAGGCAACCGCTAAGAAGACAGCCAAGAAGGCCGCTCCGAAGAAGGCAGCCAAGAAGACGACTCGTCGCTAGACCCTTCCCCCGTCTTCCTTCCGGGGACCGCCCTTCGGGGTGGTCCCCGGCAGTCTTTTCTGCGCTATCGAGATGTCAGCAGCTGCTGGGTGGTCTCGCCTAGACCAAGTCGGTGGGCATCCCACAGGTCCACGTCGGTGTCGACGTCCCGGCGGGCGCGGGCCCACTCGTAGGAATGTTCGCCGTCTCCGAGTTCGTATGCGCCGTGCAAGCGGTGATCTGCGCGAGAGTGATGCCCGAAGTGACTGTGTGCCGGCGATGGGCCGCTATGGCACCAGATCGTCGTTCCCACTCCGGCTGCGTCGGGTACGAAGGAGACGTCGTGGCCGGCGGCCGCGTCAAGAACGACGTCGAGAATCGAACCGGTCAGGCAGGGTGTGTCGCCCAGGATCACCGCAATCGGCCCGTGGACATCGCTACGCGCGAACGTCACCGCCTCGTTGATTCCCGATGGCTGCGTTTCGACCGCCACATCCGCGCCACATGCGCGCGCATGCTCGATGACCTGTTCATCGGGGGACACGACCACAGTTCGGGTGATGCGCGAGGAAGCCGAGCATGCATGCACGACATCGGTGGTGAACGCTCTAATCATTTCGTACCGGTCGAGGGGAGCCCCATCGCGCGGATCCAACAGCAGCCGAGACTTGCCCTCGGTGAAGGATCGGACGGGAATGATCGCGGTCCACGTTTCCGGGGTGCGCGGATGCTCGGCTCTCGATGCCCGGGTCGTGTTCGTCACCAACCCATCTAAGGGGATCGACTCGTACCCGTGCTCCTACGGGGGTACACCCATTAGCCTGCGGGGGTGCCAGGTGAGTCGCGCAGGCGAGTTCCCGGGGTGCGTCGCCGGTGGCGTTTGGGTCCGGGGTATCGCATCGCGGTTTTCTTGCTCTGGCCCCTCATGATGGCGTTCACCAAACGCGACTGGCAGGGAACGGAGAACCTCAACACCGACGACGGCGGCATCATCGTCGCTGTCAACCACATCTCCTGGTTCGATCCGCTCGTCATCGCGCACGTTCTGTGGGACAACGATCGTCCGCCCCGTTTCCTTGCCAAGGAATCGGTGTTCAGGGTTCCGATCGCGGGATCGATCATCCGCAGCGCAGGCCAGATCCCCGTTTACCGGGAAACGCGCGAGGCCGTGGCTGCAGTGCGTGATGCGATCACCGCTGTCGATGCAGGGGAGTGCGTGGTGGTCTACCCCGAGGGAACGATCACCAAGGATCCCGGCCTGTGGCCGATGGCCGGCAAGACCGGAGCGGCGCGCATCGCATTGGCAACCGGCCGTCCAGTGGTTCCCATGGCTCAGTGGGGTGCCACCGAAGTTATCGCTCCGTACAAGAAGGAGTTGCGCTTGATCCCACGCAAGACCATGCATGTGCGCGTGGGGAAGCCGGTCGATCTGTCCGATCTGGCTGAGTTACCGATGGATCAAGCAACTTTGGAGATCGCCACCTCTCGGATACTCGATGCCATGACGCAGCTGCTCGCCGTGATCCGTGACGAGCAACCTCCGAGTGAGCGCTA
>CAZQRR010000151.1:2818-5067 GCA_964595675.1 uncultured Rubrivirga sp.
ACGCGCCGAGTGGAGACGCGCCGAGTGGAGACGCGCCGAATGGAGAAGTGACGCCATGAACCGGGTAGCTGTGATGGGGTCCGGCTCCTGGGGCACGGCATTCGCCATGGTCCTCGGTCACGCGGGGTGCGATGTGACCATCTGGTCGCGCGATGCGAAGACGGTCGAGCAGAT
Source organism: uncultured Rubrivirga sp. (assembly GCA_964595675.1). Classification (GTDB taxonomy): domain Bacteria; phylum Actinomycetota; class Actinomycetes; order S36-B12; family S36-B12; genus S36-B12. The sequence continues at coordinate 2,993 of CAZQRR010000151.1, forward strand.
CACCACGATGCATCAAAACCGCACCTACCACCCTGGAGTGGAACTCCCCTCCACCGTCACGGCAACGCTGTCATCGGACCAGGCCCTGTCGGGTGCGGAGTTCGTCGTACTGGCACTTCCTTCACAGGTGGTTAGGGCGAACCTGACACAGTGGCGCGAGAGCATCCCGAAGGCAGCCGTGATCGTCTCGCTGATCAAGGGCATCGAGATCGGAACCTCTTTGCGCATGAGTCAGGTGATCGAGGAGGTGCTCGGCACCCCTGAATCCCAGGTGGCGGTCGTCTCCGGGCCCAATCTCGCGCGCGAGATCGTGCAACGCCAACCCACCGCGACCACAGTCGCCTGCGCTGATGCCGACACCGCCAAGCGGCTGCAGGCGCTGTGCACCACGAACTACTTCCGTCCGTACTGGACCACCGATGTCGTGGGTACCGAGATCGGCGGTTCGGTCAAGAACGTCATCGCCGTCGCCAATGGCATGGCGGTGGGAATGGGTTTGGGTGAGAACTCTCAGGCGTCCTTGATCACTCGTGGGCTGGCCGAGATGGCCCGTTTGGGAGTTGCCCTGGGCGCCGATCCACTCACCTTCCAGGGATTGGCGGGTGTGGGGGATCTGGTGGCCACCTGTCAATCACCGTTGTCGCGGAACCGGACCTTTGGCGAGAACATCGGATCGGGCTTGACCGTTCAGGAGACGATCGAGATAACCCGTCAGACCTGCGAGGCGTACAAGAGCTGCACACCGATCCTGGAATTGGCGCGAAGCCATGGCGTGGAGATGCCCATCACCGAACAGGTGGTGAATGTCCTGCATCACGGTCACTCACCGACCGTGATGGCGGCTGCCTTCATGGCACGCGATACCAAGGCGGAATCGGAACTCGGCTAATTCGCTAGGGCGGAGCGAAGGTCGGCCCACAAGTCTTCGGGATCCTCGATTCCAACGGACAGTCGCACCAGATCCAGCGGGACACGCTCGGATTCCAGTGGCCAGCGCCGGCGACGCTCCAACGACGACTCCACGCCACCCAGGCTGGTCGCGTATACCCAGATGCGGGTGGCAGAGCAAACATGATCGGCGAACTCGACGTCTCCATGGAACTCAATCGAGATCATGGTGCCGAAGTGTCGAACGATGCTGACCTTCGGCACCGTTGCCAACCGGTCGGCGAGGAATTGGGCGTTGCTTCGGGCGCGCTCGACGCGTAGGGGAAGGGTTCGAATGCCTCGAATCGCCAGGTACGTGTCGAAAGGGCTAGGCGCAGCCCCTAGGAGCACGCGCCGAACGTGGAGCTGCTCGAGCAGTTCGGGATCCTGGGTGACGAGCGCACCCATCAACAGATCGGAATGACCGGAGAGCCCTTTGGTGGCGCTGTGCAAAACGACATCGGCGCCATGTTCGAGCGGTCGCTGTAGAACGGGGGTGGCGAAGGTGTTATCCACCACGGACCGGACTCCAGCCTTGCGCGCGACCGGAAGCAGGGCGGGTAGGTCTGCAACCTCGAGGAGTGGGTTGGTAGGTGACTCCAACCACAAAAGGGCCGCACCTTGATCGATTTCCCCGAGCACCTGCTCGGTGTTCGTCACGTCGACCAGCGTCAAGTCGATCACCCCTTTGTCATGCAACTCACGCAGTCGCACCGCAACTCCGGTGTACGTAGTGGCGGGGGCTATGACTCGCCCGCCGAGCGGCACGAGGTCGAGTAGGGCTTCGGCGGCCGCCATGCCCGAGGAGAAGGCGATCGAACCGGCGGGTGAGTCGAGATCGACTGCTTCCAACTGTCCGATGATCGACTCGAAGGCGGCAACGGTCGGTCCACCCTCGCGGGCGTACTCGATCGATCCACCGGCGATGAAGGCCGACGCCGGGACGATGGGGGTGTTCAGCGGAGCATCGGGGATCCGATCTGGTCGTCCCGCGGTGACCGAGACGGTGGACAGGTTGCCTTTCGGCTCCTCGAAGCGCTCCATGGGGGGACGCTAGCGGGGATCGGTGGCCCGTGCCGCTACCGTGCCGACATGTCCAAGGCGCGCGTTGCGATCCTCTTCGGTGGGCGAAGCAGCGAACACTCGAT
>CAZQRR010000152.1:0-5002 GCA_964595675.1 uncultured Rubrivirga sp.
GCGGCTCGGGGTTTGATCGTGGTGGGAGACCACGACGACGACGACGCCGTCGACTTGATCGACGAACTCGGCGACGCACTCGGTTGGCCGGTCATCTCCGAGCCGTCCGGTCGAGCCAGTGGTTCCCAGACCGGGCTGGCGCATGGACCGCTCGTCTGCGCTGATGAGGCGTTCATCGCCGACCACCAACCCGAACTCGTGATCACCGTCGGGCGCGTTGGCTTGTATCGGTCGTTGTCGTCGGTGGTGGCCCGATCGGCGATGCATATCGCGGTCGATACACGCTCGCAGTGGAGCGATCCCACGCGCAGCGCGGACCTCGTACTCGCGTCGGTTCCCATGCCGCCGGCGAGTGCGCCGAACGATCCCTCGTGGTGGTCGGACTGGGAACGCGCGGATCTGTTGGCTGCCGCGGCGGTCGAGACGGTTTTGGGCTCGCATGATGGTCCACCGACCGGTATGCACGTAGCGCGCATCGTTGCCGATGCGGTTCCCGAGGACGGACAGTTGTTTCTCGGATCGTCGTCCGTGGTTCGGCATGTCGGCTCGTTCGCGGGCCGATCGCTCAACGGTGTGAGCGTTCTGGGCAACCGTGGCACGTCGGGCATCGACGGATGCGTCTCGACCGCGTGGGGTGCGGCAATCGGGGAGCAGGCCCTCGGTGGTGGCCCATCGGTGCTCCTCGTCGGCGATGAGACCTTCTGGTACGACTCCAATGCCCTGGCCGTTCCCGAGAACGAGGGCCGCCCGGACCTGGTGATCGTGGTGACCGATAACGATGGTGCGGGGATCTTCTCCACCCTCGAACAAGGGGACCCCGCCTACCAGCGTCACTTCGAACGTGTCTTCGGCGTGCCGTTGGGCATCCGCCTCCAGGACTTATCCGCGTCCTACGGCGTTTCAGCGACACAGATCGCGGACCTGCATGACTTGCGATCCTCGATCACCGAACGTCTGCGTGATGGCGTGCACGTGATCATCGTGCCCACGTGCGATCGTGCTGCCGAGTCCACGATGCTGCGCAGCATCCACGATGCGGTTCGTCAGGCGATCGACAACGGATAGCACGCACCCATGAGCACCGATCGTGAACGCACCGAACGTCGCGAGCGGATTATCGCTGCGGCGGCTGAACTGTTTGCGCAGTTCGGGGTGGTGAATGTCAGTCGTCACGACGTTGCCCGTGCGGCTGATCTGAACCTGCGCTCGGTTAGCGCAGTAGGGGAGCATCGATCGGATCTGCTGCGCGAAGTGGTGGAGCGACTCCCGAGCGCGCCGGTCGCGGAGGCGATGCGCCAGCAGGCCGAGGATCCGACCCCGGCATCGGCGGCCGCGGTGCTGTTGGCTGCTGCTCAGCAGGCGTTGGGTGATCCCACGTCGGCGTGGGATCCGCGAGAGTTGCAGGCGTTGATCACCGCGGCGTACGACGATCCGCTACGAGCACTCGTCGGAGCCCGGCTGGAACGCCGCTGGTCGGCGCTTCAGGAAGTCTTGCGGCAGTTGCAGATCACCTCGAACTCCCGGCAGGACGAGGACGCGGCGGTTCTGCACGTCCTGGCGGTGGGCATCGGAATCGCCGTGTTGGCTCCGTTGATACCCCGAGCCCACGACACCCGAGCCTGGACGGCACTCGCTGCGCGACTCATCGAAGCGCTGGCTGAAGGATCGACCACCACATCGATCGAGCACACTGCACCGCGTGTCTGGCGCGCACGGGTCTCGGTTCACAACGCCCCGGCGGCGATCGCCCAGGTCACCCGGATGCTCTCGGTACTGGACGTATCCGTGGTGAGCTTGTCCGCTGCTCCGATCGGTAGTGAGCCGAATCGATCGCTCATCGACCTCATTCTCACCTCGGAAGCAACGATCACCCGCGCGGTGATCATCGACGCGCTGCGGGCGGTTGGAGAGGACGTGGTGGTGGGAAGGGGTGAAGGTTCGGACACCGAAGACGTTGCCGCGCGTGTTTTGGAACTCAGTACCCGGTTACTCGCACACCCCGATTACGCACCCCAAGCCGCTGCGGAGCTGCTGCTCGCTGATTCGTGGGAAGTAGTAGACGCATCGGTGGGTGAGGACTCATCTGCACACACCGCACGCTTGCAGTGGACGGTCGATCAACACGTGATCCTCCGGCGTGCCGGTGCTCCCTTCACGGCAGGGGAGTACGCGCGCGCCTCGGCATTGCTCGAACTGTTGGACGCCGTGACCATCGCTCGTGGCACGCCGAGTTTCGGCTGGCGCGACGTCCTAGCCGATGGAACGGAGATCGTCACCCGATTGGCTCGACCTGAAGACACGTCGGCAGTCGAGGCACTGCACACGCGATGCTCACCGGAGAGCCTGCTGCACCGCTACTTCACTCCCAAGAATTCCTGGCGCGAAGAGAATCTGCGCCGGATCTCCGGTGGCCACCGCGGCATGACTCTCGTGGTGACGGTGGATCATGACCCCCGCAGCAAAGACGATGAACACATCGTCGCCATCGGCAACGCCTTCCCGCTCGGCCCCAAGGAGGATGCAGCAGGTGAGGTGGCGCTCTTGGTCGATGATGCATGGCATGGGCATGGCATAGGTCGACTGCTCCTGGCGCATCTCATCGACACTGCACCGCGTTTGGGCTTCAGCGAGGTCGTCGCCTACGTGCTACCCGGCAACGACGCCATGCGCGCCCTGCTGCCCACAGTCGAAAACTCACCGCCGGGGCCGTGGAAGTCACAGCCGGCAACGGACGTGAGTGCAGGAGCCCGCGCATTCCACTTGGACGTTCGGGACTAGCGCACGTTACGCACGAACCGCTTCCCGGATGGGAACCAACTTGGCCCAGGACTCAGCCAGTTCGCGCTCGGGGTCGGATCCGGCCACGATGCCGCACCCGGCGAAGGCGCGCACCAGTCCCGCGTGCTCGTCCACGCGGGCGCAGCGCAGTGCGATGCCGAACTCACCATCACCGCGAGCATCGAACCAACCCACCGGCCCGGCATAGCGATCACGTGACATGCCCTCGAGTTCTGCGATGACACCGAGGGCTCGCTCGGTCGGAGTTCCACATACCGCTGCCGTCGGATGTAGTGATGCAGCAAGTGCCAGCAGGGAGGCGTCGTCGGCAAGACGTCCGGTCACGTCCGTTGCGAGGTGCTGGACGTTGGCCAATTCGAGGACCGTCGGATTCTCGGGCACATCCATGTCCGTGCAGTGGGCGGCCAGTGCGCGGGCGACCGAGTGGACCGCGTACTCGTGCTCGGCCAGGTCCTTGTCGCTAGCCAGCAATTCCTGAGCGAGGCCTTGGTCGGTCTCGACGTCGCCGCGGCGGCGCACGGTGCCGGCCAGCACACGGCTCGTCACGAGGTCGCCCGTGCGCCGAACGAGCAGTTCGGGCGTGGCACCGACGAGTCCGGCGATCTGGAACGTCCAGCACGTGGGGTAATCGCGGGCCAATCGAGTCAAGATCGTGCGCTTGTCCAGTGGACCCTCGACATGTCCCACCACGTCTCGCGCAAGAACCACCTTGTCGAGTTCGCCGGCATTGATGCGTTCGACGGCGCGGCCGACGATCTTCTCCCATTCGGGCGCACTGAGTGCTCCGTCGTGCCAGTTGACCGATGTGGGCGATGCGAACTCGTGTGCATGTGAAGTAGGTGTGAACGACGCATCCTCACCCGCACCGTGAATGACCGTGACCCAGGTTTGCCCTGAGCGTTGGCCGATCAGCACCCTGGGAACTATCACTTCCGACTCATCGGTGGGATCGAACGCGTAGGACGCGAACGCAATGGGTCCGGTTCCGGGAACACTGACCGAATCGTCGATCGTGAGTCGTTCGCATAATTCGGCCCACCAGCGCTGCGTTCGCGCGAAACGTTCCACGCCGCGTACCTGCAACCGCGCAGCCACGCCCCACCCGACCATGCCGTCACCGCGACGCACCCAGCACACGTTCTCCTCGGCGGGGAGCAGCGAGATGAGGTCGTCGGCGGTGGTGACTGGCCGGGTGGTGGCGATCAATTGAGCAGAAGTGTCGCCGGGAAGGACGCCATGCTGGCTGGTAGGCACTGCCTCAGGGTAGGCGCACACCGGGTCGCTGTCCTGTTCGCGCACTCCCGCGCTCGGCGTGACAGCATGCGGTCATGGCCCGAGCTGGATTGGACAAGTCCCCGCGAGATGTCGCGGCCATGTTCGACGACGTCGCTGAGCGCTACGACCTCACGAACGATCTGCTGGCTATGGGTCAAACACGACGGTGGCGCAAGGAGGTCACCCGCGCTGTGGGCGCATTGCCAGGGGATCGGGTCCTCGATCTGGCGGCCGGCACCGGAACTTCCAGCGAGCCGATCGCGGCGTGCGGTGCGTTCGTCGTGGCCTGCGATTTCTCCCTCGGGATGCTCGGGGTGGGTCGCCAGAGGAATCCACGTATGTCCTTCGTTGCCGGCGACGGGTTGGCGCTGCCCTTCGCCGACGAATCCTTCGACGCGGTGACCATTTCCTTCGGCCTTCGCAACGTGCACGATCGGCACGCGGGGCTGCGCGAATTGCTGCGGGTGACTCGACCGGGCGGGAGGATCGTGGTCTGCGAGTTCTCCCAACCCACCTGGGGGCCGTTCCGCGAGGTCTACTCCCGCTACCTGATGGGTGCGCTTCCTGCCGTGGCTCGCCGGACGTCCTCCAACCCCGACGCCTACGAGTACCTGGCCGAATCGATCCGATCGTGGCCCGACCAAGAGCACTTGGCAAAGGATCTGGTGGCGGCCGGTTGGCAGCAGGTGGCGTGGCGCAATCTCAGCGGGGGCATCGTGGCCTTGCACCGGGGTATCCGGGCCTGATCGTCCCGTGCGATGAGCCCGAAGGTCCCTGACGGCATCCCTTGCCGGACCACTATGCTCAGCGTGGTCGTGAAGGAAATCACAAGCGCGCAAATGTGCTGGTGATTCGTGCGGCCAAGAAGAGAAAGTTTCCCGAATCGAGAACGCGAGGAGTTCCCGGCGCCGTGAATGTCTACACGCCG
>CAZQRR010000153.1:0-4998 GCA_964595675.1 uncultured Rubrivirga sp.
CTCCGGCACTCCGGTCGCTGGTGGGTACTGATTACCCCGACCCTCGGCGATGCAGGCGCGTGCGACTTCGGCGATTTCTGCCGGACCGTCGGTGTCAGGGAATCCCTGGCCGAGATTGATCGACTCGGTGCGGCGGGCAAGGTCCGACATCTCGGCGAAGATGCTCGTCGCGTGCTCGCGCATACGTGCTACGAGTGGGGAGTCCACAAGCGCACGGTAGTGGGAATACCGTGGATGCATGGAGCTGATCGGACCTGACGTGATCGGACCTGACGAGACCGTGGGCGAGTGGCGGCTGTCGGCCGAGGCCGAGGACGTACTGCGCTCGGTTGCCGACCACGCTGGTGAATCCGATGCACGCGGGATCGAGCGCTCTCAGATAGATGCACTCGCGGCGGTGGGTCTGCTCGGTGAGGCTATGGAACCCGCAGCGCGCCAGCGAGAGGTGGCTGAGCGAATCGCCATGGCGGACGCCTCCGTGTGGTTCTGCTGGGCGCAGCACCAGTCTCCGCTGAAAGCCCTGTCGAATGCCCGCAGCGACGATTACGCGCCTGTGGTCCAGGAGTTGCAAGCCAGGTGGCTCGATGGCTTGCGAACAGGGGCCTTTCTAGGAGCAGTTGCCTTCGCTCATCTCCGTCGTCCGGGAGATCCGAATCCGGTCGCGGAGCGGGTACACGGCGGTTGGTCCATCACCGGCAAACTCGACTGGGTCACTTCCTGGGACATCGCCGATGTGATGTTGGTGATGGTTCGTGCTTCCGGTGACTTCGCGGACAAGATCGTGTGCTTCTACATTGCAGCAGGCCGGGATCCGGCGTATCTGACCGGCATGCATGTCCATGAACCGCTGAAGCTGCTGGCGATGTCCGGAACGCACACCCGTCCCATCACCTTCGAGAGCACGATGGTCCCGGACACCAATGTGGCGGCGTTGATCGACTTCGAGGAGTGGGCCGAAGCCGATTCGAAGAAGACGATCGATGTCAATCCAGCATCGTTCGGAATAATCCGGGGCGCAGTAGAGGAACTCCATGAGATCGCCATCCGACGTCAGGACGCCCAGTTAGGCGATCTCGTCGCGTCCCTCTCCGAGCGAACACGTGAATTACGACGACGTGCCTACGCTGCAATGGACAACGACGGTCCAGAAGACGATCGCGTGGCAATGCGTGCTCAGGCGCTACAACTTGCGGTTGAGGCGAGTACTGCGGTCATCACTGCACGCGCAGGCGCGGCCATGTATTCAGGCTGCAGCGCGGAGCGGCGAGTGCGAGAGGCGATGTTCTTGCAGGTGCAGGCGCAGACGGCTCGCACAAGGGCCGCATCGTTGGCACTTCTCCAGTGAGGAACAGCTGTCCTTAACGATCCAGCACGAGCGGAACGGATACCGGCGAACTGCCCGACTGGTTTCCGGAGATCGCTTCGATCCGAAGTGCTCCTTCGGCAGGCAGGCCATCAATGTCGCAGCGTGCAGTCCTTCGATTCGGCCTCGGTGTAGTTGCGCAGTTGTAGACGTTTCCTGTGGCGGTGTCGGTGGCGGTCACGGCGAACGCATTCACCACGGTGCCATCAGCGGGAGCCGCAACTCGAACGCGAACACTCGTGGGTGAGATTTCCGCTGCCGTGATGATGGGAGACAGGATCGGAGGTTGCTCCGGTAGGACCCCGGCGTTAGTGAGGAACTCTGATTCGGCACTGACGCGCGTGTACACACCTGGAAGTTTCGATGCGCATTGCTGACCCCAACTGACCACACCGATGAGTCGACGTGCTTCACCGACACCCGCGGTGAGTGGCCCACCGCTATCACCCTGGCAAGCGTCGACCACCGCGCCTGCCGGTGAAGCACCTGCAGCGCAGAGCATCGTCCGGGCATCCGCTTCGCGTTTGGTGAAGCCGTCGAAGCGGACACCGTTCACCTCGAAACTCCTTCCTTTCCCGCAAGAAACATCGGGGAAGACGCGGAGGTTACCGACCTGCAGTTCCGGCGGGAATCGATTGCCTCGTGCCCGGGTGTTCCCCCAGCCTGCAACTTGGGCTGCGGTCCCCGGAGCGTCATACGCGAGAACATCTGCGCCTTGCGCAAGTTGGATGGTGGGGTAGTCCTCGACGGGTTGCGCCAAGTACGCCACTGCGATGTCGTTCTCTGCGGTTTTGATCCGGTAGTCGGGGTGCACGACGAAATTCTCGACAGCGATCACGCGTAGATTCGGGGACCGAAGGTCGCTTCCGAACGCGATCAAGAGGTCACGGGGGCGCAGATCCGCTCCAGTGCTCTGGTCAACCAAACAATGCGCTGCCGTCACCACGGTGGTGGGGGATGTGAGGCTCGCCGCGCAGAACTGCGCCTGATAGGCACCGGACTGGCGGTAGCGAGGCGCGCTCAGGACCGCGGCGACGAAGCCGAAATCCGCTGGATCGGCCTGCTGCCCTCCGATGACCCTCGGCTGCTTGACCCCTTCACCAGCCCACGCCGGGGTCGGTGTCAAAGGCAGTGTTGGGAACAGTGCCACGGCAGCGCTCACGAGCAGGGTTGCGGTGAACACACCCACCCGGGACATCTGCACAGCACCACGGTACGTCGTGGGTTCGGCCAAGATGGGCCGATGCCCCGAGCAATGATCACCGGACCTACGTCAGGAATCGGTCAAGGGTTCGCGCGGGCTCTGGCCGCCCAGGGTCACGACCTCGTGCTGGTGAGCCGCGATCGAACCCGCTTGGCGGAGATTGCGACAAACCTGGAGCGTGAATACCGAGTTCAGACGGATGTGGTGGTGGCCGACCTGTCCGACCGCACTGACATAGAACGCGTCGCAGATGTCATTCGCTCTGATCGCATAGATGTTCTGGTCAACAACGCTGGCTTCGGTGTCAAGGGAGCATTCCTGGAAACCACCGTGACGGTTGAACAGGAGATGCTGGACGTGCTCGTCACCGCCGTCATGCAGCTCACCCACGCGGCTGTACCGGGGATGGTTGACCGGGGGCGGGGTTACGTCTTCACCGTCAGCAGCGTGGCGGGCTGGATCACCGGCGGAACCTACTCGGCTGCGAAAGCGTGGGCCACCATCTTTACCGAAGGACTCGCGGTTCAACTCTCCGGCACGGGCGTGCAGCCTGTCGCCGTGTGTCCAGGATTCACCCACACGGAGTTTCACCAGCGTGCCGGCATGCAGATGGACTCGGTGTCGGAATGGATGTGGCTCGATGTGGATGATGTGGTCAATCAAGCGCTGCGTGATGCGCGAGCAGGCCGAGTGATCAGTGTCGCGGGAACCCAGTACAAAGCGTTGACGTCACTCTTGCGAATCTTGCCGCGATCACTAGTGCGTAAAGCCACAGGCGTCCGACAGACGTCATCGAGATTCCCGCAGGCTCGTTGATCCCGCTAGCCGTGCGCGATTCGAGCTACTTCGCGCGCCACCACGTCAGCAACACCGCTGTGCCCTGAAACGATCGGCCACCCGCGCAGTGATGTCCCATCCTCCCCGGTGGTGCTGACGATCACCACCGGCGATTCCGGCCAGACATCTGTTGCCGGAGGCGCGTCAGGATCAACCACCACGTATCCCGCGGTATCGCGGTGCTGTGTCCGCAGGGATAACGCGACTGCGGGCAGCAACAGACACGCATCGCCGTGCGCCACGACGACCAGTGGTGGGGTCACGTCGGCGCCGACCAGTGACGCGCACACGGCTTTGGATTCCATGGGTGTCTGAACATCGAGGACACCCATTCCCAGACGCCCGATCGCCGCAACCGTTGCCGCGCGATCGGCCCACGAAGGATCCGGGAGAACCAGCACCCGCAGACCACCGCCGATGTTCACCACGCACTCACGGTAGGGCCCTAGGGTGGCGTCATGTCGACAAGCCCCGCGTGGAATGCCCTCAAGCAGCAGATCATCGACAAGGCCGTCGTCCACGGAAAAGTCATCCTGTCCAGTGGTCGTGAAGCGGACTACTACGTCGATCTACGGCGAGTCACCTTGGACGCCGTGGCTGCACCACTCGTTGGTCGCGTGATGCTCGAGACCACATCGGACTGGGACTACCAAGCCGTCGGTGGCCTCACGCTCGGTGCTGATCCGGTTGCCACCGCCATGATGCATGCAGCTGCACTAGATGGACGCGCGGTCGATGCTTTCGTGGTTCGTAAGGCAGAGAAGACCCATGGTTTGCAGAGGCGCATCGAAGGCCCGGACGTTGCTGATCGACGCGTGCTCGCTGTCGAGGACACCTCCACCACCGGCGGTTCGGTGCTGACCGCCGTGGATGCACTCATCGAGGCAGGAGCGCAGGTCGCTGGAGTTGCGGTGATCGTTGACCGTGGCGCCGGACCGGCTATCGAAGAACGCGGTCTGGCATATCGCGCCGCCTACTCCCTTGCCGACCTCGGTCTCGAGTAGTTGACGAACGACGACGCCCCCAGCGACGAATCGGACTTCGAGGAAGTCGGATACGGAGTGGGTCCGTGGCAAGGCCCAGTTCCTGATGATCCGCGACTAGATCCCGACCTAATGCGCGACGGTGATCGCCGTAACGTCATCGACGAGTACCGCTACTGGAAACTCGAGGCGATCGTTGCGGACCTGGACACCAAGCGGAACCCGTTCCACGTGGCGATCGAGAATCTGGAACACGACTTCAATATCGGTTCGATAGTTCGCACGGCCAATGCATTCATGGCCCAAGAGATCCACATCGTCGGCAGGAGACGGTGGAATCGCCGCGGCGCGATGGTGACCGACCGCTACCAGCGCATCCGGCATCACCCATCGGTTGCCGACCTCACAGCGTGGGCAGCTGATACGAACATCCCGATCATAGGTATCGACAATGTGCCCCTGTCCGTACCTCTGGAGACATTCGATCTGCCTGAGCGGTGCGTGCTGTTCTTCGGTCAGGAAGGCACCGGTCTGGCACCCGATGCGATGCAGGCTTGCGATGTGATCGTGTCCATCGCTCAGTACGGCTCCACCCGATCCATCAACGTGGG
>CAZQRR010000154.1:0-4989 GCA_964595675.1 uncultured Rubrivirga sp.
TTCTTCATCACCGTCGCGCCCACCACGTGGCTGAACTTCAAGCACACGATCTTCGGCGAGGTGGCCGATCAACCCTCGCGCGACGTTGTTGATGCGATCGCAGCGGTGGAGACTGGATCGCAGGATCGGCCCAAGCAGGACGTGGTGATCGAGTCGATCACCATCTCACGTGACTAACCAGCCTCCGTTCGGCTCCGCGGAGGGTCCCGCTCCGCAAGCACCCCGCTGCTACCGGCACCCGGAAACCGAAACCTGGATCCGCTGCTCGCGGTGTGACAACCCGATCTGTCCGCAGTGCATGATCGCTGCCCCCGTCGGCTATCGCTGCCCGGACTGCTTCCGCTCCGAACAACCCGCGCAGCCGGTCACGGTCGCCGGTGCCACCGCGATCCTGAAGCCCTACGTCACCTACACACTGATCGTCATCAACGTGATCGTGTTCGCAATCCAGTACTCGGTGGGCATCAATGCTGTGGCGGGCGAGTTCGGAATGTGGCCGGTCGGGATAGCGGCAGGTGGTGAGTGGTACCGGTTGCTTACCAGTGCTTTCTTGCACGGATCGTTCCTGCACATCGCGTTCAACATGTATGTGCTTTTCGCTCTGGGACCGACGCTCGAGCGAATCCTCGGACACGGTCGGTTCATCGCGCTGTATCTCGCCGCAGCACTGGGTGGCGCAGTGGCGTCGTACTACTTCTCCGATATTCGCACCGTGTCCGTGGGAGCCAGCGGTGCGATCTTCGGATTGATGGGTGCTCTCGTGGTGGCGGGCAGGCGGCTGCGTTACGACGTCACGCAAGTCCTCATCCTGCTAGGCATCAACGTGGTGATCGGCTTCATCGCCCCCGGTATCGACTGGCGCGCCCACCTCGGTGGCTTGGTAGTCGGTGCTGCCGTGGCTGCGATCTTGGTGCACGCGCCTAAACGCGGCCGGACCGCCATCCAGTTCGTGGGCGTGGGAGGAGTGTTCCTCGTCCTCATCGCCTTGACGTTGATGCGTACCGCGCAGATCCAGGAACTGCTCGCACCTTTGGGTGTCATCACTACGTAAGTGCCTGGCACGTGGGGCTCGACCGGCGTAGCGTGGGGCAAGTTGAAGGCCCGTTCGAGAGGGAAGACCAATGCGCGATGCAGTGATCGTCGAAGCCGTTCGCACACCTGTGGGGATCGGCAAGCCCGGTAAGGGTGAGTTATCGGGCATTCACCCGGTCGATCTGTCTTCAACGGTGATCGATGCACTCGTGCAGCGCTCGGGTATGGATCCGACCGCGATCGACGACGTTATCTGGGGTTGTGTGAGCCAGGTCGGTGAGCAGAGTGCGAACGTCGCGCGTAACTCCGCGCTCGCCGCAGGTCTTCCGGAGTCGGTGACGGGCGTGAGCGTCGATCGGCAATGCGGTTCCAGTCAGCAGGCGGTGCACTTCGCTTCCGCCGCGGTGATGTCCGGGCAAATGGATGTGGTGATCGCCGGTGGCGTGGAGTCGATGTCGCGGGTGCCGATGTTCTCCAACATGGCCGGCGGTGATGGACCGTTCGGTCCGCGGATGCTGCAGCGCTACCCGGATCTGGTGAACCAGGGGATCAGCGCGGAGATGATTGCCGCGAAGTGGAACCTTTCGCGCAACTACCTGGATGAACTTGCTGCGCAGTCCCAGCAACGCGCGGCGCTCGCCGCCAAGGATGGGCTGTTCGACGCGGAGATCGTCGTTGTCGATACCGAGAACGGAACTATCTCCAGCGACCAGGGGATTCGACCCGACACCACACCCGAATCTCTCGCCGGTCTGAGGCCGGCGTTCAGCGAAGACGGCGTGGTGACCGCGGGCAATGCCTCGCAGATCTCCGATGGTTCAGCCGCACTGCTCATCACCAGTAGCGACAAGGCCCGCGAACTCGGACTCACCCCGATGGCCCGGCTACATTCGTTCGCAATGGCGGGGGTGGATCCGGTGATCATGTTGACCGGCCCGATACCGGCAACCGAGAAAGTTCTCGGCAGATCCGGTCTGGCACTGAGCGACATCGGCACCTTCGAGGTCAACGAGGCGTTCGCATCGGTGCTCGGGGCGTGGTACGCGGAGACCGGCGCCGAACCGGCGCTCACCAACCCCCAGGGCGGGGCGATCGCGCTCGGGCATCCACTCGGGGCGTCCGGTGCGAGGTTGATGACCACGCTGGTGCACCGGATGAAACGCGAGCAGATCCGCTACGGTCTGCAGACGATGTGCGAGGGTGGCGGGATGGCCAACGCGACGATTTTGGAGTTGCTCTAGTCACAGCAGCCACACGGTTGTCGCTTATCCCCAGGGTTTCCACAGCTGGGGATGAACTACAACGGTGTGATTCGAATTCCCTCACGAATTCGCATGTCCACCCCTCGGGGGACTTGACCAAGGTGTGGATAAGTCGGCTATTTCCACTTCGTGGACAGGATGAACCCCACGATGATGAAGCCGAATCCGATGCCCACGTTGACCAGGCCATTTGCCTGCCCACCGATGGAATTCATGACCGGGATGTCGGCCCCGGCGATGTAGAAGATCACGATGTAGAGCAGGCCGATCACGAAGCAGGCGACCATGGCTGGGGCCAACCAACTGGGGGAGCCGATCTTGGCGACCTTGCGCTCGCCCTTGGACGGCGGCGGGGTGAACGACTCCTTCTTACGACCTTTGGACTCTGGCACGTCCCTAGCCTGCCACATCCGCATGATTGCGGTACCGGAGAATGGCGCTGTGGAAGCTACCGGGCCCCGAATCCTCGTGGTCGACAACTACGACTCCTTCGTGTTCAACCTCGTCCAGTACCTGGCCCAACTCGGCGCGGACGTGACGGTAGTGAGGAACGACGACGTCACCCCGGAGCAATGCCGTGACTACGACGGGGTGTTGCTCTCGCCTGGACCGGGTACCCCGGAGGATGCGGGCGCGTGCATGCAGATCGTGCGCGAGTGCACCGGTGAGGTTCCCATTTTCGGCGTGTGTCTCGGGCATCAGGCGATCGCAGCTGCCTTCGGTGCGTCGGTCACGCGGGCCCCGGAGTTGCTGCATGGCAAGACGTCCGAGGTGGTGCACGAGGACACCGGAGTGCTCGCCGGTCTGCCGCAGCACTTCACCGCAACGCGCTACCACTCACTCGCCGTGGATCCGGCGACCGTGCCTGCCGAACTCGAAGTCACGGGTCGGACGGATTCCGGTGTGATCATGGCATTACGTCATACCTCGGCGAAGGTCGAAGGGGTGCAGTTCCATCCGGAGTCGGTGCTGACTGAAGGTGGGCACGAGATGCTTGCGAACTGGTTGGCCGAGTGCGGCTACCCGCAGGCGCGCGACCGGGCGAAAACGTTGCAGCCGGTGATCGGCAAAGTCGAAGACGACCCCGAACCGTAACTCCCACCCTCCCTACCCCCGCGAACTGCCAAATTCTGAGTGTCGAAGTGACAAAGTTCCGGGCTCGAACTGCCAACAATTAGTTGGGTTGCGCGTAACTGACGACTCGAGCGTGAATGCTTGGCAGTTCGCCCTCTGAAACTTGGCAGTTCGCCGGTTAGGCGACGGGGACTGTGGGCGCGGGCACCGGTTCGGGAACCGACGTGGGCTGCGTCGGATCCACAGGGGCTTCGGTCGGCTGAGTCGGATCCACAGGGGCTTCGGTCGGCTGCGTCGGATCGATCGGCGATTCGGTCGGCAGGTTCGGATCCACGGTCGGCTCGATTGGCGCGCCGGAGATCGAGACGGTGATCGTCACGACCGATCCGCGCTCCAAAGACGATCCCGGCTGCGGCGATTGCGCGAGCACGATGCCCGGCGGCTCGATCGTCGATTCCTGTTCGACCACCTGCACCTCGAAGCCGGCCTGCGCGAGGTCGCTGAGTGCCTGCGCCTGGCTCAGATCGCGAACGTCGGGCACCTCGACCAGACCGGAAGAAACCACCACGGAAACCGCGCTGCCAGCCGCGAGTTGCGCACCTTCGGCAGGCTCCTGCGCGAGCACGTAGCCCGCGGGCTGATTGGAGTCCTCCTCGGTTATTTCCCCGAGCTGAAGGTTCGCATCACTCAAGGCCGTTCGCACTGCATCCAACGACGTCAGCCCGATCAGCTGCGGCACCGTCGCTTGCTCGCGTCCCGTGCTGATCGTGACGTTCACGGCTTGACCTTGTTCGATGCTCTCCCCGGCTGCGGGCTGTTGCGCGATGACCGTTCCTGGTTCCCGGTCGGAGATTTCGGGCGTTTGCGCGCCCAGGCGCAATTCGAATTCCGCGAGCGTGGATGTCGCCTCCTCGAGGGTTAGTCCGTCGAGATTGGGAACCGTCACCAACGACGCCGACGTCCCCCCGAAGATGAACCGTCCGATGAACAGTGCTCCCAGAACCGCGACGGCAACGGCGGACAGGCTTATCACCCAGAACAGCGTGCTGCGCCCCGGGCGGCCGCGGCGCGGACGTGAAGTGTCGTAGATGGGATCGGAATAGCCGTCGTCGAAGCCTGCGGCCCCGGCGGCTTGCACCGGTGCCATCTGCCGGGTGGCATCGGCCACGATCGTCGGCACCGCAGCCGTGACGGGAGCACCCGCGATGGCGCGCTCCACGTCGGCGCGGAACTCCACGGCGCTTTGGTAGCGATCATCCGCGCGCTTCGCCAACGCGCGCAAGACCACCGCGTCGATCTCCGGCGAGACTCCGGCATCCACCTGCGACGGCGGCGTGGGCATCTCGCTGACATGTTGGTAGGCGATGGATACCGCACTGTCGCCGGTGAACGGCGGACGACCGACGAGCAATTCGTAGAGCAGCACACCGGTGGAGTACAGGTCGCTGCGCGCATCGACGATCTCACCACGCGCCTGCTCGGGGGAAAGGTACTGCGCAGTTCCCATCACTGCGGACGCAGAGGTCATGGTCTGACCGGCTTCGTTGATCGCACGTGCGATGCCGAAGTCCATCACCTTGACATCGCCGGTGCGGGTGAGCATCACGTTCGCGGGCTTGAT
>CAZQRR010000155.1:0-2008 GCA_964595675.1 uncultured Rubrivirga sp.
TATCGGCGTGGGCGTCGAAGTGGATGACCGAGACCTTGCCCCAGCCGCGCGCACGGGCTACGCCCGTGACGTCCGGCCAGGTGATGGTGTGATCCCCGCCAAGAACGAGCGGCACGGCACCGGTGCTGGCGATCTTCTCGATCACTTTCTCCAGATCTGCACACGATCGTGCAGCATCACCGGAATACAACTCGACATCCCCGATATCGACCACGTTGAGGTCCTTCAACCCATCCACGCGCATCGCCAGCGAAGGACGCGAGCCGTCGTGGCCGAGGTAGCAGGCGGCACGCATAGCCTGCGGGCCGAACCGGGCACCGGAGCGGTAGGACGTGCCACCATCGAAAGGAGCGCCGACGATGACGACGTCGGCGTCCTGGTAGGTGGCGGGATCGTCCAAGTCGGCTTCGGGAACACCGAGGAACGTGTAGTCGGGGCCGTACTGACTGCCGTATCGAGCCATGAACCGACCTTAGTCGGCGCTCGACTCAGCTAGGAATCGAAGCCCAGACCCAGTCGATCGAGCGTCCGCAGCCACAGGTTCCGCTTCCCGCCATGTGCGTCCGCGTGCTGCAGGGACATGGTGGTCCACTTAATGCCTAGTGTGCGCAGCGGTTCCGGCGGGAAGGGAATCGGCTTCGACTGGACCATCTCCAGTCGGGTGCGCGCCGTGTCGTGGCCATCAAGCAGGTCCAAGGTCACCTGCCCGGCGAACCGGCTGGCACCCACACCGAGTCCTGTGAAGCCGGCAACGTAGGCGATCTTGCCCCCCGCTTCGGTACCCCAGAAGGCAGTGAACCGCGAACAGGTGTCGATCGCTCCACCCCAGGCGTGAGTGAACCGGACACCCTCGAGTTGCGGGAACGTCTGCTGGAAGTGCGTTGCCAAACGTTCGTAGGACTCGTCGTCGTTCTCGAACTGCGGGCCGAAACCGTTGCCGGGGTGGTAGACGGCGTCGTAACCGCCCCACAGGATTCGACCGTCGGCGGTAGGCCGGTAGTAGTGGAACTGATTACCCGCGTCGCTCAGGCCCTCGCGATCGGACCAGCCAAGGTCATGCCATTGGGAGTCCGAGAGCGGCTCGGTCATGAGGACGTAGTCGTAGACCGGTACCACGCGGTGGCGGACGGCCGGAATCAGGCTGGGGAATGCGTTCGTGGCAATCACCGCACGCTGGGCGGTGATTCGATGGTGCTCAGTGGAGAACACAATCCGATCATGCTGATCCTCGAAACCGGTGACTTCAGTGTTCTCGAATACACGAATCCCGCGCAACTGCGCAGTGGCGAGTAGACCCCACGCGAGTTTGGCGGGGTCGACAAGCGCTACCGAGTCTCGATCCCGCACACCGGCCAGATAGGTAGGTGACTTGATATGCGCCTGCAGTTCATCCCGATCCATGAAATCGACGTCCAGGCCGAACGCCTGCATATCTCGGACGGCCTCGCGGAGTTCCTCGACCTGATGATCGGCGACCGCAACATCGATCTCACCTGCTCGACGGAAATCACAGTCGATGCCGTTGAGCCTGACGAACGTTTCGATGTCCTCGAGGTTGCGTTGACCCATGGTGAGCAAAGTGGGAAGTTCGTTCGGCCAGCGCGACAAACCGTTGCCGAAGCCATGGGTGATGCTGGCAGCAACGAAACCGCCGTTGCGCCCGGTGCCTCCGTCGGCTACTCGTGTGCGTTCGATCACCACAATGTCCCGGTCGGGATCGACGTCGTGCGCCAAAAGCGCAGTCCATAACCCAGTAAAGCCGGCACCCACGATCACTAAGTCGGCATCGATGTCCTGAGTCAGGGGCGGTAGCGGATTCGGTCGCTCAGGCCGGTCGAGCCAGTAGACGCTGCGCTCGGCGTCCTTGACGGCCTCGATAGCGGGTTTGGTGGGAGTTGTCGCGAAGTGCATGGGATGTCCTTTCGGTGGTCGCTACGCGGGACGCGACCGACCGCCACGTCGTCCCACCAGTCCCTTCATGCGATTCGTAGTGACGTCGTCATTGTAA
>CAZQRR010000155.1:2108-4950 GCA_964595675.1 uncultured Rubrivirga sp.
GGGTTGAGTTGACGCTCGCGGGCGGCGGTGGCTTCGGCCATCGAGGCCTGCAAAGACTTGCGCTTACGCCAGGCGACGAATTGGGCGATCAGCACGATGGCCAGCGCAATGATGAACACCAAGGTGGCCAGCGCATTCACCTGGACGGGGATACCGCGCTGCGCAGCACCCCAGATGTAGATCGGGAACGTGACCAACGTGCCGGCGTTGAAGAAGCTGATGATGAAGTCGTCAAAACTCAGTGCGAATCCCAGCAGCGCCGCACCCGCGATGCCCGGCGCAACGAGCGGGAACGTGACGTAACGGAAGGTGGCCCGCGGGCTTGCATAAAGGTCCTGCGCAGCCTGTTCGAGGCTCGGGTCCATGCCCTGCAACCGCGCCTTCACCGCAACCACGATGAAGGAGATGGTGAACATGATGTGGGCGATGATCACTGTGGGCATGCCCAGCGGGAAGCGCAGGTTCAAGAAGAGTGCAAGCAGACTCGAACCCATGACCACTTCGGGGGTGGCCATCGGCAAGAAGATGAGCAGGTTCGTGCTCTGCCGCCCGCGGAAGCGATAGCGCACCAGGGCGAAGGCGATCATCGTGCCCATGATCGTGGCGACGAGTGTGGACAGCAGCGCGATACGCACGCTCACCCCGAAGGACTGACACACCGCGGGAACGCCACACAGGTTGGTCCAAGCGTCGATGCTGAACTCATTCCACTGGGTGTTGTAGTCGCTGGCGGGCTTGTTGAAGCTCAGCACCCCGACCACGGCGATCGGGATGAACAGGTAGATGAGCACGAGGATCGCCACGACTGTGAGGATGTGCCTGCGGATGACGTTCATCAGACCAATTCCTCCGTTCCGGCCCGGCGGATGTAGAAGAACACGATCACCAAGATCAGCGCCATCAACATGAACGACAGCGCGGCTGCCGTCGGGTAGTCGCGGAATTGGATGAAGTTGATTTGGATGGCATTACCGATCATCCGGTCGCCGGTGCTGCCCAGCAGTTGCGCGTTGATGTAGTCACCGAACGCGGGGATGAAAGTCAACAAGGTCCCGGCCACCACACCCGGCAGCGACAACGGCCAGATCACCTTGCGGAAGGTGGTGGTGGGGTGCGCGTAGAGATCACCGGAAGCCTCGATCAACCGCGGATCGATGCGATCGAGGGCCGCGAACAGCGGCAGGATCATGAACGGCAGGAAGTTGTATGTCAGGCCCGCGATAACCGCGAGCCCGGTATTGAGGATGCGATCGTCGGGCAGCAGGCTGAGTGCGTTGAAGAAGCTGGTGATGGGTCCCTCGTCGGCGAGGATCGTCCGCCAGGCGTAGGTGCGCAGCAGGAAGCTGGCGAATGTGGGCGCGACCACCAGGACCAGCAGGAGCCCCTTCCACTGGCCGCCGCGGAAGGCGATGAAGTAGGCGAGTGGGTAGGCGATGATCAGCGCGAGGATCGTTGCGATGCCGGCGTAGATGAGCGATCGGAAGAACTGCTCGGAATAGGCCGAGAAGGCTTCGGGGTAGTTGAGCAGGTTGAAGGCCGGCATGTATTGACCCGACGTGCCCGGCACCGGCACCTGCAAGCTGGTCAAGAACAGCGTGACGAACGGGATTGCGAAGAACACCGCGAGCCAGCCCATGCCGGGCAGCAGAAGCCAGTAACCGGTGCGTGACTTCTTTCGCTCAGGGGGTGCCTGCTGGCTCGAGCCAGGCGCAGTCATGACCGCGGCCATGGTTAGCCCGCCAGTCCGAAGCTGTGCTCAGGGGCCCAGTGGACTATCACCCGATCGCCCACATCGCACCTATCCCCCACCAACACGTTCTGCTCGAAGACCGTGATGTCCTGACCCCAGTCGGTTTTCACCAGGTACTGGGTGGAGACACCGGTGTAGGAGACGTCGATCACCGAGCCGGTCAGCCGGTTGTGGGATTCAGGAACCTTGTGCGCGTCGGGTTCATCGAGGATGGTCATCTTCTCCGGGCGAACGCCCACGATCACGTCCGCGCCATCGGCAGCATTTCGCGACTGCGGCACGGAGAAGGTCTGGCCGTTCGATTCGACGAGGATGAGTTCGCCGCTTGTGCCGGATTTGCGCCCGGCGAACAGGTTCGACTGTCCGAGGAAGTTCGCGACGAAGACCGTGCGAGGCAGTTCGTAGATGTCGGCCGGGTGACCCATCTGCTCGATGCGACCGGAGTTCATCACCGCGACGGTGTCGGCCATGGTCATGGCCTCTTCCTGGTCGTGGGTCACGTGCACGAAGGTGATGCCCACCTCGGTTTGGATGCGCTTGAGTTCGATCTGCATTTGCCGGCGCAGCTTCAAGTCCAGTGCCCCGAGTGGCTCATCAAGCAAGAGCACGTCCGGCTGGTTGATCAACGCGCGGGCAACGGCCACGCGCTGCTGTTGGCCACCGGAAAGCTGCGTTGGCTTGCGGCGGGCCATGGGGGCGAGCTCGACGAGTTCGAGCATGTCCTCGACCGGACCCTTGACGTCCTTGATGCCACGGCGCCGGAGCCCGAAGGCGACGTTCTCGAATATGTCCATATGCGGGAACAGCGCATAGGACTGGAAAACGGTGTTGACCGGGCGCTTGTAGGCGCGAAGGCCGGTGATGTCGCGATCGCCGATGCTGATGGTTCCGGACGTGGGGTCTTCGAGGCCGGCGACCATGCGCAACGTGGTGGTCTTACCGCAACCGGAGGCGCCAAGGAGAGCGAAGAAACTGCCCGCGGGGATGGTCAAGGTGAGGTCGTCGACAGCGGCCAACTCACCGTACTTCTTGGTCAGGTTGCGCAGGTGCAAGTCCTCCACGATGCGCCGTTCGGTCATCGATCACCCTTTC
>CAZQRR010000156.1:0-4915 GCA_964595675.1 uncultured Rubrivirga sp.
ACGACGGAGTTGGTCGTGCCCAGGTCGATACCTACTGCTCTAGCCATGGTGGCTGTTCTCCTTCTATTCGTGCCGAAGTTCGGCCTTGTGAATTCCTCGGTATGCGTAGTTCTGTGGTTCTTTCGTTAAGTCTGGTGACCAGTGTGCCCCATGAACAACCCTCTCTGCAAATTCAGGGTCATATTCTTTGAGTCGTACCGGCTCATATAGGAGAACGACGACATCCCGCCGGGAATTCCCGCCCCGAAGTGAGGTAGGTCACATATGAGGGGCTCGTGGGGGGAATCGGTCTCGAGGCGCCCGGGCCCCTCGGCTAGTAGCGTGCGGGCGTGAGTTCAGCCCTGCAATCAGGCCTGCAAGTAGGCATCGCCGCACTCGCCGCACTCGCCACGATCGTCGCCGTCGTCCTGTTCACCCGGACCCTGGCCGGCATGGTCCGCACGTACCGCGGCGGCCAGCCGGTCAGCCGCAGCAACGACCCCGGGCAGCGGACAACCACGCTTCTGCGCGAGGTGCTGCTCGCGAGTCGGCTCAAGCAGCAGCCGGTCGGCGCAATCGTCGCCACTGCGCACTGGATCGTGCTCGTCGCCTTCGGGGTGCTGTTCCTCACCTTGGTCACGGCCTATGGGCAACTGCTCAACCCGGACTTCGCGCTCCCGATCATCGGACACTTCCCGCCGTTCAACTGGCTGGTCGAAGGACTCGCCTGGTTGATGGTGATCTCGATCCTGTTCCTGATCGCTGTTCGTCTAGGTAATCGCCCGGATACGAAGGGTCGGAGTTCACGCTTCTTCGGATCGACGATGTGGCAGGCGTACTACGTCGAGATCACGATCCTGCTCGTCGGCCTTGCTGTCATCACGATCCGTGCACTCGAGTACGCCCTCGGCACCGAACAGGGCGAATCGTGGGCGACCACCGCCAACTTCCCGTTCACCGCGTGGATCGGCTCCGCGTTCACGGGCATGTCCATCAGCGCACTGGAAACCGGCATCGTGATCGTCGCGTTCATCAAGATCGCGGTCTCGCTCGCGTGGCTGATCACCGTCGCGCTGCAACCGACCATGGGTGTTGCATGGCACCGCTTCCTCGCATTCTTCAACGTGTGGTTCCAGCGCAACGCGGATGGAAAGCCTGCGCTCGGACCCCTTCTTCCCATCTCGATCAACGGTGCGCCGATCGACTTCGAGAACATCGACGATCTCGACGACGACGCTTCTTTGGGCGTCGGCACCATCGGTGATTTCAGCTGGAAGGCACTACTCGACTTCAACACCTGCACCGAATGCGGTCGCTGCCAGAGTCAATGCCCGGCATGGAATACCGAGAAGCCCCTCAGCCCGAAGTTGCTGACCCTCGCATTGCGCGAACAGTCGCACGCCGCGGCCCCGTGGTTGCAAGCGCCGAAGGACAAGCGCACGGATCTGCACGACGACGTATTGCAATTGGCGGAGCGTCAACTCATCGCCGACGGCGACGGTGACCCGTGGGCGCAACTCGACGGTGGCGTGATGAGCCCGGATGTGTTGTGGAGTTGCACCACGTGTGGTGCCTGCGTTCAGCAGTGCCCGGTGGACATCGCGCACATCGATCACATCGTGGACATGCGCCGCTACCAGGTGCTGATGGCCAGTGAGTTCCCGAGCGAACTCAATGGACTGTTCAAGAACATCGAGACCAAGGGCAACCCCTGGGGCATGAACGCCTCCGACCGCAACGCGTGGATCGAGGAGGTCGAGTTCCCAGTCCGTGTCTTCGGCATGGAGGGCGAGGAAGCGATCCCCGACGATGTCGAATACCTGTTCTGGGTCGGGTGCGCGGGTGCCTACGAAGATCGGGCGAAGCAGACCACCAAGGCGGTTGCCGAACTACTGCACATGGCTGGCGTCGAGTTCATGGTGCTCGGAGAGGGTGAAACGTGTAACGGCGATCCCGCTCGCCGCGCAGGTAACGAGTTCCTTTTCCAGATGCAGGCGATGCAGAACGTCGAGGTCCTCAACGAGATCAAGGCGAAGAAGATCGTCGTCACCTGCCCGCACTGCCTCAACACCCTCGGCCGCGAATACCCGCAGGTGGGCGGTCACTACGAAGTGGTTCACCACACGCAACTGCTGAGCAAACTCGTCGATGAAGGCAAGCTCACCGCGGTGAAGCCCGTTTCCACAACGGTTACCTACCACGACCCGTGCTACCTGGGACGTCACAACGACGTCATCGAGCCGCCGCGTGAGTTGATCGGTGATACCGGTGCGGCGCTGACCGAGATGCCTCGTCACGGGAAGCAGTCGTTCTGCTGCGGAGCGGGTGGTGCACGCATGTGGATGGAGGAGAAGATCGGCACCGCGGTCAACAAGACGCGTGCCGACGAAGCCATCGCCACCGGGGCCCAGACCGTTGCCGTCGCTTGCCCGTTCTGCTCGGTGATGATGAGCGATGCCGTTGCCGCCCGGCAGCAGAACGGCGAAGCCGAGGGTGTTCAGGTCACCGACATCGCGCGTCTGATGCTGCAGGCAGCAAAGGGCTAATCGGTGATCCCCCGACTCGATCTCGACGTCGAGGCGTTGCGGGCGGAGGAAGAGGTCCCACTGTCTTCGCCGGTCACCTTGGCTCTGGCACGCTCGATCGGGGCGCGCGCGCAACAACTGGGCCAATCGCGAAGTTTGCCTATCGCTCTTGGCGTCCGTTTGGACAGTCGGACCGTGTTCCAGGTAGCGCTGGATGGCAGCACGCCACTCAACGACGTCTGGATGATGAAGAAGATTCGCATCGTCGAGGCGTTCCACAAGTCAACGCTGCTGGTTCAGGCGGAACACGCGGCAGATGACGAGGACTTCTTCGCCATCCACGGCGGGACCCCCGACTTCTGGTATCCGGCGGGTGGTGGCGTGTGTCTGCGCGACCCGCACATGTCCTTCCGCGGAGTCCTCGTGGTCTCAGGCCTTCCCCAGGTGGAGGACCACGAGCTTTGCCGGGACATCCTCGCCGAGTTCTCCTAGGAGTTCGGTCTTCTGGGAACTTATGGGATGCATTGTGCATCCCATTTCGGTGTACTCCCCGCACGTCAACGCAGATTGCCGTCCGTCTCCCCGACGAGATGGTTTCCGAGCTTGACGAATTGATCGCCGCGGGCGAGGCACCTAGTCGTGCTTCTGTGATCGAACAGGCGCTCCGTCGCGAACTTCGTCGCTACCTTGCCGAACGCGATCTCCGGATCCTGGAGCAGGCTTGCGAGGACGAGGAACTTCTGGCAGCGACCGATTGGGCAGCCAAGCGCTTCGCCTTGGGCGACTGATGCGGCCGATACACATCGCCTTCTTGGATAAGCCTCGTCCCGCAGTGATACTCACCAGGGAACTCCTCTTCAGGCGGATGAAGAAGGTCGCCATCGCTCCGATCACATCCAAGGTCCGGGGTCTGGCAACTGAAGTACCCGTTGGGTCGGCCAATGGATTGGACAACGCCAGCGTCGTTTCGTGCGAGAACATCATCACGGTGGAACTCACGGACATCGGCGACCGTATCGGTTCCCTGCTACCCCATCAGGAAGCAGACCTTGCATCGGCTATTTCGATCGCCTTCGATCTGCGGCCGACTGTCTAGATCACACCGACGAACGCCCAGCCGAGTCGACACGAAGCGGCGGCACCTGGATCCACGGGAATCGAATCCACTTGTCTGTGCTCCGCCAAGCGAGTTCGGGCAGATACGTCGTCGCTGGTTTTGAATACAGGACGGCGACTCGTACGTCTGCATCCGCAGGCAGGAGTTGACGCACGAAGTGCAAGGTAGCGCCGGTATCGGCAACATCGTCGGCAACGAGGACTCTCCTCCCCCCTAGGTCAGCAAGGTAGGGCTCCTGACCCACGAGCACCGGTTCGGGCAGCGTTTCTCCGGCGTCGGTGTAGAACTCCACATTCACGTGACGCACGTCCTTGATGTCGAGTGCGTATGCGATGCCGGCGGCAACGAACAAGCCACCGCGCACCACGCCGAGGATCGTGTCCGGGATCCAGTCGTCGTCGACGAGCTTTTGCGCAAGGTGCCGGATACCTACACCGAAATCGGTGTAGTCGAAAGTTTCGAGCTCGGCCTCCGGGGGCATGGGCATCGAATCAGCCCGACCCTAGACCTGGGTGCGATGGAAATTCGCGAAAGACCGTGACGGTGTAGGCCCGCGCTGTCCTTGGTAGCGAGACCCGTACTTCTCCGACCCGTACGGGTGCTCGGCGGGAGACGACAACCGGAACAAGCACAGTTGTCCGATCTTCATTCCGGGATACAACGTGATCGGCAGTGTCGCGACGTTGGACAACTCCAAGGTCACGTGCCCGGAGAAACCGGGATCGATGAACCCTGCGGTGGAGTGCGTCAGCAGTCCGAGGCGGCCGAGTGATGACTTGCCCTCGAGTCGACCCGCGACGTCGTCGGGCAATGTCACCACCTCGTACGTGGAGCCGAGGACGAACTCCCCCGGATGCAGGATGAAGGGCTCGTCGCCCTCGGGTTCGATCAGCCGGGTGAGATCGGGCTGCTCGATGCTGGGATCGATGTGCGGGTACTTGTGGTTTTCGAATACCCGGAACCAGCGGTCCAGGCGCACGTCGATGCTCGACGGTT
This sequence comes from uncultured Rubrivirga sp., assembly GCA_964595675.1. Taxonomy (GTDB): domain Bacteria; phylum Actinomycetota; class Actinomycetes; order S36-B12; family S36-B12; genus S36-B12. The sequence continues at coordinate 4,618 of CAZQRR010000156.1, forward strand.
GGATCATCCCCTCGTCGTAGGGGTCGATCTGCACCCGTCCGGCGGAAATTTCGGCCTTGATATCCCCATCGCTGAGCAACACCGGGCAAGGCTATCGAAGCACCTACCCGCGACCTTCCAGAATGTCGATATCCACGAGGTCCTGTGGACGCCCACTAGATCGCTTGTTCTGCTTCAGGCCCTCCAGTCCAATAAAGGGCACCGTAAGCCCGTCCATAGAGATGTCCAGTCGATCCGCCCAACACGTTTCGAAGTCGACGCCAGCGGGTGACGTCAGCAGATCCACTCGATTGGGCGG
>CAZQRR010000157.1:0-4864 GCA_964595675.1 uncultured Rubrivirga sp.
TCGAAGAGGGCATCGTGCCCGGCGGTGGCGTGGCCCTCATCCAGGCGATGAAGGCTGCTGGCCCGAAGATCGACGCACTCGGTCTGTCCGATGAGCAGGCTGTCGGCGCGAACATCGTCCGCGTCGCGATCTCCGCTCCGCTGAAGCAGATCGCCGAGAACGCCGGCCTCGAAGGCGGCGTGGTGGTCGAGAAGGTGCGCGAGCTACCCGCTGGTGAAGGCCTCAACGCTGCAACCGGCGAGTACGTGGACATGGTCAAGGCCGGCATCATCGACCCGGCCAAGGTCACCCGCTCGGCGCTGCAGAACGCTGCTTCGATCGCCGGACTGTTCCTCACCACCGAGGCAGTCGTGGCCGAGAAGCCGGAGAAGGCTCCGGCCATGCCGGCGGGCGGCGGCGACATGGGCGGCATGGACTTCTAGTCACCGACTTCTAGTCACGTCGCTTTCAACGCTCCGAAGGGGCGGGAACCGGAAGGTTCCCGCCCCTTCGCTGTGCGCATGCATCGAAACCTGCAGCTTGCGTCACACCTCGTCGATCTTGCGACGCAAGCTGCAGGTTTCGGTGGGAATGGACGGCCGGAGTAGGTCCGCCGGGTGGTAGCCGCGGACTCAGGTTTGGCACAGTACGCGCATGGAACAGATCTGGGTTATCGGTCAGATGGACTCCGGAGACGTACGGCTGCGCACCGCACAGGGCTCGGGTGTGATGAATCTGGACGTATCCGCTCCGGTGCGAACGGGAAGCCTCCGTATGGCGGCCTCCCAGTTCCGCCTAGATCTCACGATCGCGCTGGATCGGATCAGGACCGGCAACTTCCTCACCGAGCATGCTGCGCGGGCGTTCATCGCCGGCTATCGCGCCCATGATCTGGTCTACGCGGGAAGCGGCAATTGGCCGAGTGAGCCGGTGAACGTCCGTGGGCCTGCCACAGCCGGACAGATCGACGTCGAGATCGAACTCACGGTCAGTCCGGTCGGTGCCGATTGGAACGCGATGTCGGAGATCGAGATAGTCGGAACGGCCGGCTTCGGAACCGTTCATATCCCGATGCCTGGCGTGGGAACGGTCGATGACTTGGTTATCGACATCGACGCGCGATTGCGTGTGAGTCGTCAATAGCTGAAGGGGTCGGACTGGGGTCGGCCCCCCGGTGGGGCCCGGGGGGCACCGACCGGCCTGAGGTACTTCCCGTCAGTTCTTCTTGGTGATCGGGATGCTGTGCGCCTTCTCGCTGGGTTCACGCATCGGGATCGAGACTTCCAAGATGCCGTCTCGATACTCGGCCTTGATGCCTTTCTGGTCGGCACCCGAGGGAAGGGTGAGTGTGCGCATGAATCGTCCGTAGAAGAACTCCGAGCGCTGATCGGATTCTGTGTGCTCCTCGCGCTTACCTTCGATGGTGAGCATTCCGTCGCGCACGTTGATCTGGACGTCCTTATCCGCGTCGATGCCTGGCAACTCAGCACGGATCATGAAGTTGCCATTCCTGGAGAATTCCTCGATGCGAATGGAATGAGGGAATCCGGTGCGCCAACTGATGTCGCTGGGAACCAGGGTGTCCAGCCAGTCGGTGAAGCGCGGCCAGACATCCCGGGAACGGGTTAGTGACGATTCCATCGTGGTCGATGGGCTCATGGGTGGTCCTCCTAGTCGGTCAGGCCTGTTGGTGAGGCCTGTAGTCGGGTTCGTGAATAAGCGATGTGCTCGAAACCAGACTCAGCCCCGAGGTGAGTGAGTACCAGAGGGGAAATGGCCTTTGACCGGACAACGTTCGTACAGATTCGACCTGTGCAGATTCGACCTGTGCGGATTCGACCTGTGCGGATTCGACCTGTGCGGATTCGACCTGTGCGGATTCGGTGCGTGCAGGGTCAGACAGCAGAGCGCACGCGAGCCAGGTTCATGATCCCGCGCCCGCATGCCCCGTCGCCCTCATCGCACTGACCCGGCGAGAACGGTTCGAGGGATGACATCAGGAGTGCCGTAAGTTGCGCGGAATCAGCATCCGGGTGGCGGGTAGACAACAGGGCAAGTGCACCACTCACGCGCGCAGCTGCGGCACTCGAGCCTTGGTAGTACCCATACTCCTGCGTACGTGGTCGGTAGTTGCCTGAGTTGGTGGTAGTGAAGACGCCATTGCGTTCACCGGTAGACATATCCCCTCCCAAGGCAGACACCGTCACCTCGGTGCCGTAGTTGGACGTGGGTGAACGCTCACCATTTCTGTCGGTAGCCCCGACCACGATCACCCCATCGCAGTTGGCGGGCGTGGCACCCGATGTGTCACGATCCGCGCTTCCCGAAGCGACGACCACCAGAGCGCCTCGCTCATTCGCGGTATCAATCGCCGTCTGCAATGCCCGAGGGCATGTATCAGCAGCACCACTCAATGAGACGTTCACTATGCGTGCAGGATTCGCGTTGTCCGGAACGCCCGGAACGCTCTCACCTACGGCCCATAGGAGTCCGGCCGCCACATCGGCCGTGTTGCCACCGCAGCGTCCCATGATGCGAACGGGCAGGATGCGGGCTTCCGGCGCAAGTCCCAGCACAGCTGTCCTCTTCGATTCCTGGGCAGCGATGGTTCCGGCAACATTCGTGCCATGCCAGGTGCTCGGCCGAACCTTGCAGTCCGGTCGTTCGGACAGATCGCTCGGCTTGACTCCGTCACCTCGATCGGTGGGATCGGAATCCCAGCCGTCGCCGTCGGCGGCAGTCCACGGATCGGAGACGAAGTCGTAGCCCGGCAGAACCACACGGCCGGGCACGCCGGCCCCGTCGCGGCTCCCGTCCTGGTGTACCCGCCACCCCAAGGCGGCGTGGGCTGTGATCCCGGTATCGAGGACCGCGACCACAACCGGATTCGAGTCGGGTTCAAGATGCTCCAGTGCGGATGCGTGGGTGAAGGGCCACGCGTTGATGAGCGCAGCCACGCCGGTCATTGCTAGCAATGCCCTGAACACGGAAGCAGGGTAAGCCGAACTCGTCGAGTTTCGAAACTCAGATACGGGAGTTCGCGGGTGGCGTAATCGCTACCCGATCGTGAAGGTGACTATGTCCGCCTCCGCCCACTCGACGAACGGACAGTCATCGAGGTGCTGGGCGATCTCTCTGGCGAGGTTAGGGCTGATGGCTGGCTTCACGCGCACGACGCGCATCCGCGCTCCGATATCTCGATCGACGCGCAAGAACGTGCGGTAGGCGCGCGGAACGCACTGAGCTCCCCAGGGGAGACCGTTCTTGGTGGTTGCGGGAGCCTCCGCCTGATACCGAACGATGATTTCGCTGACCCGCACCCGATCGTTTGTGGATGGCTCCCCTGCATTCGAGGCGGGGGCGACACCGACGTATAAGGCCGCGGCGGCAACCAGCGTTACACCGATCCTTACCTTGGTCGAAGTCCACCCCATGTCTGGAACTATGCGTGGGGAATTACAAAGTCTTGGCTGTTCATGTGGTCGGTACCCGATCCGTGCCCGGTCACACGTCGGAGTGATGAACCTTCATCCATGCGTAGTCATTGTCAGCAGGTTGTAGGCATCGAGTAAGCCGTTTGTCAGGTTCGGACCGTACGTTGACGTGACAACCTACTGATGGGAGTTGACGTGTCACTGACTACGGATCGAATGGTCACCTTGTTGTCCTACCTTGCCAGCAAGCCGACTTTGGACGAGGTAGCACAGTTCCTCGTGCTTGATTCCTTCCGCGAGCATAAGCCGCGGACTTCCTTGATCAGCGTGTTCGATTCAAGTGGCAACGTGAGTGCCGCTGGCTCATTCGGCTATGCGCCGGATGTGGTTCGGGCCCTGAAGCGGATGTCCCTGTGGGATCGATCGCCGGCTGTCGATGCTATCCGCGATGGTGAACCTCTCCACCTCAATGATCGAAGTTCACTGGTGGCCGAGTACCCATGGCTGGAGAACCACGAAGGTCTGCTTAATCCGACGATCGCCTGGCCGTTGACTCTCGGCACCCAGCGGCTTGGTTCGCTACAGATGCAATTCGCCGAATCGGTCAAGTACGACGACGTAGCTCCGACCTTCTCATCGATTGCCCCGATTCTCGGTCTGTACTTGAGTCTGCGTGCGAGCGCTCCCACCGTGAGTGAAGGCGAGACGCTGGCATCGCCTCCGCGGTCAGGAAACGGCCAAGTCGAGACCGAGTTGACGCCAAGGCAGTTGAGAATCGTCCACCTACTGGCCGAGGGACTGACCAATCCACAGATCGCCGCGCGCATCGGATTTTCCGACTCCACGGTCCGACAGGAGACAATGGCGATATATCGATTCCTCGGTGCCGACGGTCGTCGCGATGCCGTGCACATCGCTGGTCTGCGCGGCTTGCTCAACGAACAACCGCTGCCGGTGAGTGTTCCGGTGCTGACCGGGCACAGTCAGCATCCATCGGTCTGGAGTCCAACCACGGAGCCGTCGATCAGGTGAGAGTCGAGCAAGAGGCGGATGAGCCGTCTCCTCGATTCGAAGGACGATCATGCGAAGAACTACGAGGACCATGGCAGTAGCTAGCGCGCTAGCGATTGCGGTAGCGGGAGCAGGAGCGTCGTTGGCTTTCGTTAGTGCTGCCCCAGCCGAGAAAGTCGACATATGCCATCGGACGAAGAGCACGATGAATCCCTACGTGACGAACCAAGTCGATACCAGTTCGGTCGACCTGAACGGACACATCGATCACTCGGGACCCATCTACAGCGAAGGCATGGAAGGTGGCTGGGGCGACATCATCCCTCCAGTGCCGGGAATCCTGCCCGATGGCCTCAACTGGCCGGAAGGTGAACCCACGTGGCTCAACGGATGCAAGTTCGTTTCGCCGTCGCCTTCACCGACTCCGACGGTGACCCCGA
>CAZQRR010000158.1:0-4759 GCA_964595675.1 uncultured Rubrivirga sp.
TTTCCACTGCGAGCGACGGCTACGCGTGTTGGAGCGGGACATCTTGCGCTTGGGGACGGCCACGGTTCTTCCTCTTCTCGGGTGCGCGAAGCCTAACCGACCCGTTCTTACCGAGCGGCTCGGACTACCCCTCGGGGGGGTTTTCGGCGACCGGGCCGTCCTTCAACAGCGATTCCAGGGCCGACCACCGGGGATCGTTCACCGGATGATCGTGGGCCTCACCCTCCACCCGCTCTCCGCACGTGGGACAGATCCCGCCACAGTCCGGCGAGCACAGTGGCGCGAGGGGCAGCGCGAGCACGACGGCGTCGCGGAGGGGCTCCTCAAGATCGATGGTGTCGTCGACCACCTCCGGGGTGTCCTCATCCTCATCGACCGCTTCGATGATCGCGCCGCGGGCGTCGGTGGGCGGATACCGGTACATCTGCTCGATCGAGATCGACTCCGACCACGCGATCGGATCCAAACACCTCGAGCATTCGGCCGTCACTTCGACGTCGGCGGTGCCGCTCACCCAGATGCCCTCGACCACCGACTCGAGCGTCAGGTCCACATCGATTGTGGATCCCTCGGGCACTCGCGCCATGGCAACCGCGAGGTCCCCGGGTGCGGGCACCTCGCGCGAGACCTCGAGCATCGATCCCGGCTGCCGGGAAAGCCGCGAAACATCGACGATGGTGGGCTTGGTCCCGCCGGGTGCCGACCTCGGGCCGGCCACGATCAGTACTCCCCGCGGCCTTGATCGACGCTGCCGTCGAAGAAGTCATCCCCTTCGATCGGAGCGAGGTCCTCGTACATCTGACTGCGAATTCGCTCACGGCCGCGGTCCACCGTCTGCAGGGTCTTTTGCAAGGTGATCTCGAAACTCGCCAGTTTTGCGTCGATGTAGTCGTCGGTCTCCTGGCGCATCCGTGAGGTTTCCATCACCGTGTCGTGGCGCAGCGCTTCGGCCTCGGCGACCGCGGCGAGGTACACCTCGTGCTCGGAAACCATCTTGTCCGCCTCGGTTCGCGCGCGCTCCAAGATCCGATCGGCCTCGCGGCGCCCGTCTTGCACCACGGCCTCGCGGTCGGCCAGCAACTCATCTGCCCGGTGCACCGACTCCGGCAGCAATTGGCGGATCTCATCGATGAGGTCCAAGACCTGGGTTCGATTGACCACGCACGATGCCGATAGCGGCATGGACTTGGCGTCCTCGATCAGGACCGTCAGCTCGTCGAGCCTCTCCTGGACGTCCACAACTAGCCCCTTCTGTCACTGACCGTCTGCTCAGCCCCGTTCAGGGCTGGCCATCACATTGTGTCGGAGAACTTGGCAGGAAAGCGGTCCAACACGGCCTGGGGAACCAGGCCGGTCACATCGCCCCCATGGCGGGCGATCTCCTTGATCAGGCTGGACGACAGGAAGCTGTACTGCGGGTTGGTGGACACGAACAAGGTCTCCACATCACCTAGGCGATGGTTCATCTGGGCCATTTGGAGTTCGTAGTCGAAGTCGCTGACCGCCCGTAGCCCCTTCACGATCGCCTGGATGTCGTGTGCGCGGCAGTAATCGACGAGCAGTCCGTGGAAGGAGTCGATGCGGACATTGGGCAGATCCGAGGTGACCTCGCGCAGGATCTCCATTCGCTCATCGACGCTGAACATGCCCTCCTTGTTGCGATTGACGAGCACCGCAACGGTGACTTCGTCGGCGATTCGGGCAGCTCTGATGAAGACATCCAGGTGACCGTTGGTCACTGGATCGAAAGACCCTGGGCAGATGACTCTCACGAAGACCTCACAGTGTCTAGTCCTCCGGCCGACCGACGATGCGACCGTACCAAAGGGCGCTGTCGCCGTAGGCGCGCTGTTGCACTTCAGCGACATCTTCCGGGAACGGCGATGGCGAGCGCACCGATCGCTCGATGATCACGAGAGCGTCCGGCCCGAACCAACCCGAGGCGATCGCCGAGGCAAGGTCGCCTCGCAACAACTCGGTGGCGTATTCATACGGCGGGTCGGCGAATACCACGTCGAAAGGCCCGGACGGTGGGGCGCTCGTCACCGATGCGCGAACATCGGCGCGCGTGCAGCGCACCTTGTCGGCCCCGAGTTCGGAGATATTCGAGGAGATGGCATCCGCAGCCGGCTTGGCCTTGTCGATAGCCACGACTCGATGGGCACCACGACTCCACGCTTCCAGGGCGACCGCACCGGATCCGGCCCACAGGTCGCACACCGCAATGTCCTCCCATGACCTTCCCTGCGCCGACAACCGCGATTCGATGCTGGCGAACATGGCCTCGCGCACGCGATCGGAAGTGGGCCGCGTACCGGATCCGGGGACGGCGAGCCTGCGCCCTCGAGCCTGGCCACCGATGATCCGCGTCACGCCTTCTCCAAGAAGTCCGCTTGTTCGGCGTCGAGCCTGGACATCGCCGCACGCAGTTCGGGGTAGGTCGCGAGATCTGGATCGGTCCTCAGAAGTTCTTCGGCCACCCCGCGTGCCTGCTCGATCAGATCGACGTCCTCCACCACGCGCAGGAGTCGTAGTGAGGAGCGCACACCGGATTGCGATCCACCCAGAACGTCGCCCTCGCGGCGGATCTCCAGATCCCGCTGCGCCAGCTCGAACCCGTCGCGGGTGCCCGCAACCGCATCCAATCGATCGCGAGTGGGGCTACCCGGCGCGGCGGCACTCACCAGCAGACACACGCCCGGCAACGTGCCCCGGCCGATGCGACCGCGAAGCTGATGCAACTGTGAGATCCCGAAACGGTCGGCGTCGAAGACGACCATCATCGTCGCGTCGGGGATGTCCACACCGACTTCGATGACGGTGGTGGACACAACGAGGTCGATGGTGCCGTTCGCCAGGCCGGCCATCACCGAATCCTTCTCCTCCGCGGACATTCGCCCGTGCAGCGATTCGATCCGCGCATCGGGTAGACGCCTGCGCGCTTCGATCAGGACGTCCTCGACCGTCGCCACGGATATCGAGTCGGATGCTTCACCGTCGTCGGGTTTCGCGCCGTCTTGCGTCGCATCAGCGTCACGTGCATCAATGCGCGGGCAGACCACGAAGACCCGGTGTCCGGCCAAAATCTCCTCCCCCGCCCGCTCCCACAGTCGATCGATGTGACGCGGCTGCGATGAAGGGTCGATCACGTGGGTGCTCACCTCCGCCCGCCCAGCAGGCACCTGCGCGAGGGTGGACACGTCGAGATCACCGAAGACGGTCATCGCCACCGTTCGCGGGATCGGGGTCGCGGTCATCACCAGCACATGAGGATGGGTTCCGTCGGGAGCCCGCTGCGCAAGCGCGGCGCGCTGTTCGACTCCGAACCGGTGCTGCTCATCGATCACGACCAAGCCCAAGCGATGGAATTCCACGGCTTCTTCCAGTAGCGCGTGGGTGCCGACGATCAGGCCGGCACGACCGGAGGCGATCGCATCGAGAACCTCCCGGCGTTGCGACGACCTGGCGGAACCCGTCAGCAGAACCAACGATGTTCCTTCGCCCGTCTGTGCATCCGAGCCCATCAGGGTCCCGGCATCGGCGAGGGGGCCCAGCAGTCGACGAATACCCGCTGCATGCTGGCCGGCCAGGACTTCGGTTGGTGCCAGAAGCACCGCTTGTCCGCCAGCGGCTACGACATCGAGCATCGCGCGAACAGCCACGACGGTCTTACCGCTGCCTACATCACCTTGCAGCAGACGTTGCATGGGAACTTCCTGAGCCATGTCCACGGAGATTTCCGAACCCACCGCGCGTTGACCCTGTGTCAGGGTGAACGGCAAAGCTGCATCGAACGCATCGCGCAGCGGTGACCCTTCATCTGGTCGAACGCTCGAACGGAAGCCACGGGAGTAACCACGACGCTCCACCAAAGTCGACTGCAGAACCAAGGCCTCTTCGAAGGATAGGCGCCGGCGAGCGCGCTCGATGTCCTGCGCGGTGCTGGGCCGATGGATCCCCTCGAGTGCCGTAACCACATCCACGAGATCCAAAGACTCTCGCACCGACGCAGGTATGGGATCTGTGAGTGCGTCCGCGGTGAGTGTGTCCAAGACAAGTCCGATCGACGATTGGATTTGCCAACTCGTCAAGGATTTCGTCGAGCGGTACACGGGGATGATCGCACCGGCGAATTTGTCCACCTGCTCCTGGGCATCGGGTTGGGTCAAGAGCAGGTACTGCGGGTGAGCCAGCTGGCGCTTGTCGCGATAGGTGCTGATGGTTCCGGCGAAGAGTCCACGGTCACCTACCCGCAGTTCACGCTCGCGCCAGGGTTGATTGAAGAAGGTGATGGTCAAGGAGTCGGTTCCATCGCTGACCAGGACCTCCAGAATCGACCCCTTCTTGGCGCGCATTCGCCGGGATGTCACCGAGGCGATGTCCGCGATGATCGTCACGTGATCGCCATCGTCGAGGCTGGCGATGGAGGTCAACTCCCCCCGCTCGGCGTAGCGGCGAGGGTAATGGCGGATGAGATCCCCGACAGTGACCAACCCCAGGCCACGTTCCAGCGCGCCTGCCGTCCGACCGCCCACGACACCCCGCAGTTTGGAATCGAGCCAGCCAGCCACGAGCCCGACGGTACCGGCGGCAGCCGGGCCCGGGGGCTGCCTGCCGGCGAGCACGCCGGGTCGGCTAGCCTTATGCGGCTTACGAACGTTTCCCCGGCCCTGGCCGGTTATCTCAAGGAGTGCACCGTGGCTGCCACCTGCGACGTCTGCGGCAAGGGACCCGGCTTCGGGCACAACATCTCGCACTC
>CAZQRR010000159.1:0-4744 GCA_964595675.1 uncultured Rubrivirga sp.
GCCCGACCCGCGGACTCGGAGAACAACTGGACGAACGGATCGATGTCGTCCGGCAGCCACAACCTCGCGCCAACACCCGAGCGCAGCGCCATCTCGACTATCGCCTGCACGAACCCACCATCGGAGACATCGTGTGCCGCGGTGAGCATTCCGTCGCGCGAGCCGGCGACGAGGATCTCGCCGAGGATGCGTTCGCGTTGCAGGTCGACCTTGGGCGGAAGCCCACCGAGGTGACCGTTCAGATGAGCCCACTCACTGCCACCGAATTCATCATGCGTGTCGCCGAGGAGGTAGATGAGTTCGCCGTCCGGTCCCCACGTCATGGGAGTGCGACGGTTGACGTCGTCGATCACCCCGAGGACACCTACCACCGGTGTGGGCAGGATCGCGGTATCCCCGGTCTGGTTGTAGAAGGACACGTTGCCGCCGGTGACCGGAGTGCCCAACTCCTGACAGCCGTCTGCCAAACCACGCACTGCTTCGGCGAACTGCCACATCACCTCGGGATCCTCCGGTGATCCGAAATTCAGACAGTTCGTGACAGCGAGCGGGACGGCTCCGGTGGCACACACATTGCGATAGGACTCGGCCAGGGCCAGCTTCGCACCGATGTAAGGATCGAGTTTGGCGAACCGGCCATTGCAGTCAGTGGAGATCGCAACGCCGCGCCCGGTGTTCTCGTCGATCCGGATCATCCCCGAATCCTGCGGCTGCGCCAGGACGGTGTTGCCGAGCACGTAACGGTCGTACTGATCGGTGACCCACGACTTGGCGGCGAGGTTCGGCGACGACACCAGTTGCAGCAGTGTTTCCTTGAAGTCCTCGACACTGGGACGCGCAAGGCGATCGGGAGTGTCAGCCTGCAGCGCGTCCTGCCAACTGGGTCGGTGCAGCGGGCGTTCGTAAACCGGACCTTCGTGCGCGACCGTGCGCGGAGGAACGTCGACGATGCGTTCACCATGCCAGTCGACGGTGAGTCGACCGGAGTCGTTGACCTCGCCGATCACCACAGCCTCGACGTCCCACTTCCTGCAGTGCTCCATGAAGGCGTTGATCTTGTCCGGGCGGACGATCGCGCACATACGTTCCTGTGACTCACTCATCAATATCTCTTCGGGGCTCAGCGTGGGGTCGCGCAGCAGGACGCGATCGAGCCACACGTGCATACCGCCCTCGCCGTTGGATGCGAGTTCGCTGGTGGCACACGAAATGCCTGCACCACCGAGGTCCTGGATGCCCTCGACCAACCCCGCGCGCAGCACCTCGAGCGTGGATTCGATCAGGAGCTTCTCCATGAACGGGTCGCCCACCTGGACACTCGGGCGCTTGGCCGGGCCCTCGTCGTCGAAGGTCTCCGACGCCAGCACCGACACTCCACCGATGCCATCACCTCCGGTGCGCGCGCCGTAAAGAACCACGAGGTTCCCCACACCTTTCGCACTCGCCAGGTGGATGTCCTCGTGCCTCATCGCACCCAAGCACAGTGCGTTCACGAGTGGGTTACCGGCGTAGGACTCGTCGAAGACGACCTCACCGCCGATGTTCGGTAGGCCCAGGCAGTTTCCGTAGCCACCGATACCCGCCACCACTCCCGGCAGCACGCGCTTGGTGTCTTCTGCGTCCGCAGGACCGAAGCGCAGCGGATCCATCACCGCAAGGGGACGCGCACCCATGGACAGGATGTCGCGCACGATGCCACCAACGCCCGTCGCGGCACCTTGGTACGGCTCCACGTATGACGGGTGGTTGTGACTTTCCACCTTGAAGGTGACCGCCCAACCGTCGCCGATATCCACCACGCCGGCGTTCTCACCGATACCGACGAGTAGTGCTTTGGTCTCGGGCTTCTTGTCACCGAACTGGCGCAGGTGCACCTTGCTGGACTTGTACGAGCAGTGTTCGCTCCACATCACCGAATACATAGCCAGTTCGCTGCTGGTGGGGCGACGGCCGAGGATGTCCTTGATGCGCTGGTACTCATCGGGCTTCAGGCCCAACTCGGCGAACGGCTGCTCGGAGTCGGGACTTCCTTCAGCGCGCTCGACGGTGTCGATCATGCGCGCGCTCCCGATAACAACGACGTCAACACCGATGCGAAGAAGAACAGCCCATCGGTGCTCGGCCCGGTCAAGTCCTCGACCGCGTGCTCGGGATGCGGCATCAGTCCCACCACGTTGCCGCGCTCATTGGTGATGCCGGCGATGTCTCGATAGCTGCCGTTGGGATTGACCTCGAGGTATCGAGCGATCACCCGACCATCACCTTCGAGGCGATCCAAGGTGGCCTCATCCGCGACGTAACCGCCCTCACCGTTCTTCAAGGGGATCACGATCTCCTGGCCGGGTGCGAAGTCGCGGGTCCAATCCGAGGAGGTGTTCTCGATGCGCAGTTTCTGGTCGCGGCAGATGAAGTGCAGATGATCATTGCGGGTGAGTGCACCGGGAAGCAGATGCGATTCGCACAGGATCTGGAAACCGTTACAGATCCCCAGCACCGGCATACCGGCGTTCGCAGCGTCGATCACCTTGCTCATCACCGGAGCGAAACGTGCGATCGCTCCGCAGCGCAAGTAATCGCCATAGGAGAAGCCACCGGGGAGCACCACTGCGTCGACCTTTTTCAAGTCGTCGTCGCCATGCCACAGCGATATCGGCTTACCGCCCGCGATGCTCACCGCGCGCGCAGCGTCGGCGTCGTCGAGCGAACCTGGGAACGTGACGATCCCGATCCGAGCACTCACGCGTCTTCCTCGACGACAGTCATCCGATAGTCCTCGATCACCGGGTTGCTGAGCAACTCACCGGCCAACTGCTCGAGTTTCGCGCGCCGCACATCATCGAGCTCACCGTCGATGTCGATCACGAACTGCTTGCCCTGACGAACATCGGTGACTCCCGTCAGACCCAGTCGACCGAGCGCACCCTGCACGGCACGACCCTGCGGGTCCAAGATCTCCGGCTTGAGCATGACGTCGACTATGACGCGAGCCACGAGCACTCCATCCCTCGTAAATTGCGAATCTCGAAAAGTGAGAGGGGAAGGGCTTCAGCCTATCCCTGCGGCAGCAGCTCAAAGGCCAGGCCGGATTGCGTAGTGACAGCCCGGAAGTCGCGTTCGTCGAACGTGGCAATGCGCCGGGTGCCGAGTGCCTCTGCGGCCACCACGACCGAAGCGTCGGTGAGTCCGAGTTCCAGGTCTTGGTAGCGAGCCAACAGCCGTGAGCATGCGAGTAGTTCCCTCTCGCCGAACCGGGCCAGGGAAATCGGGCCCTCCAGCAAATGCTCGATAACTCGAGCTTCATGTGTTGGGCCAAAGCGCTCGAGTACGAAGTAGTCCACTTCAGCGATCACTAGGGGCGTTGTGGCGAGGTGCTCTCGAGTGGTCTCCAGCAACTCGCGAGCCGCAGCATGGTCGGGATCCGTTGCGAAGAAGTAGGCGAGGAGTACGCCGGTATCGACGATGATCAATCTTCTCCGAATCCCTTCAGGTGCTCTTCGATGTTTCTGCCGCTCACCCCCTCAGGCAAGGGGTCGGTGATTATTCCGGCACCTGTCATGCGTCGGGTCAACTCCTTATCCACAGCCAGCCGGATGATCTCCGCCTCGCTGAGCCCACGCCGCTCCGCTTCAGCGCTCAGCCGGGCCTTCATCTCCTCGGGCAGGTACACAGTTGTTCGGTGCATGCCATATATAGTGCCATACGTGGGCTCCCGTGCATACGACCTCCTCTGGGGCACCGGCCTGCGCGCCACCACCATCGCGCACCGCGTCCTGGACAAGGTTTCCGGCGGCCGACTCATGCGCCGCTTCCCCGGGGGATCGCAGGTCGTCTGGATCACCACTCTTGGTCGGAAGTCAGGGCAGTGGCGGCGTACGCCGCTCCTAGGGGTGCCGGTCGACACCGCGCAGTTCCAGGGCTGGGGCATCGCCGGCTCAAACGCAGGTCAAGAGAAGGTGCCCGGGTGGGTCTTCAATGTGCGCGCTAACGATCGCGGACAGATCCAAATCGACGACGACGTCTTCGAGTGCACCTTCACCGAAGTGGATGGTGACCTAGCGCGGGACATCTACGAACGGTTGGGCAACTCGTGGTCCTCATATCGGATGTACGAGCGCAACATCAAGCGCTCGATTCCGATCTTCGTCGCGGTGATCGACACGTCAGACTGAGACAGGTGAGCCGTCGTAGGTTCCGCTGATATCCACGACTTGAAACCGGGTGAACATCTCCTCGGCATACCAATCGAGCTCATGCGTGCGTTTGATGACCTCGGCGTGCGCGGGACGGCGATAGGCGAAGTCCGAGATCGCCTTCGCATCGCGCCAGACGCTGAATGTTCCCTGTAATCCGACCGGCGCTTCGCCGATGCCGAGGGTGAAGGCAACACCCGGATCCGCGCGCAGGTCCAGTGACACTGGTGGCACCGAAGACCAGAACGCAGTCCACAGCCGTGGCTTGATGCGTGCGCGGGTGATCGCCGCGATCGGCCCCGGACCGGCCTTAGTGTCGGGGACCGCGAATGGTTCCCGGCCGGACCACGTGCCACGGCTGACCAGCGGTTGCATGGTGACTGTCAGGTGTTCATCGGCGGTGCGCTGCCACGCCTGAGCGACCGACGATGAGTCGAATCGAGTGGCGTCATCGTGTGATGCCCATGACGTGAGCAGCGCCCAGTGCTTCGGATCGGCATCGCGCATGGTGAAGGTCTCACCGGATCCGGTGCCGAGGAGTTTCGCGAACTGCA
>CAZQRR010000160.1:0-4675 GCA_964595675.1 uncultured Rubrivirga sp.
ATGTTGTAGACAGTCTGAAATTGCGAATAGGTGAGTTCGAGAACTCCCACTCCAGCCTCCATGATTCGGGGACGGCGCCGGTCATGACGGCCGTCGGTGTTCAGGTGGCTGCGCGCTCTCCCGGTGATCGCGTAGCGGCCCTAGCGTGGTGCGTCTCACAGTCGAGTGCAAGTTGAACAAGCCGTGAACTGGAAATCTAATCGATAACCGTCCGAAATGTCCGATTTATAGTCGCTAGTGTGAGGCCGTGCCCGCCCCAATCAAGAGAACCCTCGTGCTTTCGAGCGATCTGGTCGACCAGATGGTCGCCCACGCCAGACGGGATCACCCGGACGAGGCGTGCGGGGTGATCGCCGGGCCGGACTACACCAGGCCCACTCGGTTCATCCCCATGGTCAATGCCGCCCGCTCCCCGACTTTCTATGAGTTCGACTCGTCCGACCTGCTTCGGCTGTATCGCGACATGGATGAACGGGATGAGGTTCCCTCGGTCGTCTATCACTCACATACGGCAACCCAGGCCTACCCATCGCGCACCGATATCGCCTACGCCTCAGAGCCGGATACTCACTACGTGCTGATCTCTACTCGGGAGACCGGCAATTCCGAGGGTCCGTATGAGATCCGCTCGTTCCACATCGCCGACGGTGAGGTTACCGAGGACGAACTGGTGATCTCGGGCTAGAGCGGCTTCGGGTATCGAAACGGATCCTGCAAAGGATTCGCACCTGCCGAACCTGTAGTCGTGCTTTCAACTAACTCCACCTAGGCTTATCGGGCATCTAGAGGGAGGAACGCCCATGGCCGTTGAAGTCCGAATTCCGACGATTTTGCGCACCTACACCGGTGGCGAGAAGGTCGTGAGTTCCGAGGGGTCTTCCCTACAGGACGTGGTCACCAACCTCGATGCAAACTATCCGGGCATTGCCGAGCGACTGGTCGACGAAGCGGGCCTGCGGCGTTTCGTGAACGTTTACCTCAACGACGAGGATGTTCGGTTCTTGGACGGCTTGGCCACTGAAGTGTCGGACGGTGATTCGGTGACGATCCTCCCCGCGGTGGCCGGCGGCTAACGTGCGCTTCGACTCGCTGCTCGACTCGGTCGGCCATACCCCGCTAGTGGGTTTGCCGACGCTGTCGCCGAGTCCGGACGTGCGGCTGTGGGCCAAGCTCGAGGACCGCAATCCAACCGGCTCGGTCAAGGACCGTGCGGCACTGGCGATGATCACGAAGGCGGAGAAGGACGGCCTGCTCCATCCGGGATCGACTCTGCTCGAGCCGACGAGCGGGAACACGGGTATCGCCTTGGCGATGGTCGCCAAGCAGCGCGGTTACAAATTGATCTGTGTAATGCCGGAGAACACCTCTGCCGAACGAGCACAACTCCTGCGAATGTGGGGAGCGGAAGTCATCTACTCACCTGCGGCCGGCGGTTCGAATGAAGCAGTGCGGGTTGCCAAGGAGATCGGGGAACAGAACCCGGACTGGGTGATGCTCTACCAGTACGGCAACGAGGCCAATGCTCTCGCGCACTATGAGACAACCGGACCGGAACTGCTTGCGGATCTGCCCACCATCACGCACTTCGTCGCAGGACTGGGAACTACTGGGACCCTCATGGGCGCCGGTCGTTATCTTCGGGAGTCAAAGCCCGACGTGCAAATAGTTGCTGCCGAGCCGCGCTATGGCGAATTGGTGTACGGCCTGCGTAACCTCGACGAAGGCTTCGTTCCTGAGTTATACGACGAGTCAGTTCTCACCGGTAGGTATTCGGTGGGTCCCCGTGATGCCGTTCGTCGGACGCGCGAGTTGCTCGACAAGGAAGGCATCTTCGCTGGGATCTCCACCGGTGCGATCTTGCACGCCGCCCTCGGCTTGGCCGCGAAGGCTGAGAAGAAGGGTGAGGCGGCCGATATCGCCTTCATCGTCTGCGATGGGGGCTGGAAGTACCTCTCGACCGGCGCCTACGAAGGCACCCTCGAGGAAGCCGAAGCCGCCCTCGAAGGTCAACTCTGGGCCTAATCCGCGAACTGCCGAATCTCACAACGCGAACGGGCGGTTCCCAATTTCTTCGGAAACCGCCCGCCCAAGTGCGATGAAGTCCGCTAGCGCTCCTGGCTGAACCAGATCTTGGCGCCGGGGCTGTTCACGATCAAAACGATCAGTAGGTTCACCAGGATCTGGATCCAGCCACCATTGCCGAAATGGAAGAAGCCGAAGACGATGTTGATGACGGCGAGAACCGAGATCAACACCTGAGCGGTTGCACTTCCAGCAAATGTGAGGCGAGTTAGCCAGAAGTAGATGAGGCCCAGCAGGATCATCAGCGCGCCGTTGAACCACAGGTAGAAGGTCGAGACGGTCACTTCCTGACCGAAACTATTGACGTACGTCGGGTTATCGCCGAAGGCCGATACGACGATCAAGATGCCGAACGTCAAGTTCAAGATGCCGGCGAGCGCAATCAGGATGCCGACGACCGTCACGCCAAATGGGCGACGGATAGCGGTTTCTCCTGCCATGGTCCCTCCTCGGGGAAGTTGCGCAACCACTGTGGTGGCGCGCAAGAATCGTAGAGAGCGCAGCATCGGATCTGCAGTAGCCGCGCCGTAGGCTTGCTCGATCATGACCAACAATTCGCCCATCGGAGTCTTCGATTCCGGTTTCGGTGGCTTGACCGTCGCTCGGTCGATCATCGACCAGTTGCCGAATGAATCGATCCGTTACGTAGGGGATACCCGGCGTGGACCGTATGGACCACAGCCCATCGCGAAGGTTCGTGAGTATTCGCTCGAGATCATGGATCGTCTGGTAGGCGATGGAGTCAAGGCCCTGGTCATCGCGTGCAATTCGGCAAGTGCTGCAACTTTGCGCGATGCTCGCGAGCGCTACGAGGTCCCGGTGATTGAAGTCGTGCATCCTGCAGTTCGCAGGGCGGTCGCTGCCACACGCAATGGCAGGGTCGGGGTGATCGGCACCGAGGCGACCATCACGTCGCAGGCGTACGACGACGCATTCGCGGCTGCCCCGCACATCGAATTGCACACTCAGGCGTGTCCGCGCTTCGTCGAGTTGGTGGAGGCCGGCATCACCAGTGGTGATGACGTCATCACCACCGCGCGTGACTATCTCGCCGATCTGCTGGCTGCGAATGTAGACACGCTCGTCCTTGGCTGCACTCACTATCCACTCCTGACCGGTGCTCTCTCATACGTGATGGGGGAGTCCGTCACCTTGGTGTCGAGTGCGGAGGAGACAGCTCAAGATGTGTATCGCGTGCTCGTCGCCAATGATCTCCTTCGGGATGCGAGTGCCGGCACGCCGGAGTACCAGTTCCTCGTCACCGGTGATCCGGCGGAGTTCGAAGCCCATGGTCGCCGCTTCCTGGGACCGGAAGTGGGAGCCGTTCAGTCGCTATGAGGGTTGTTCACCCTGAGGTCTTTCGTCCAGGTGCCGTATGGAGCGCAAGGACAGGGTCACGATCACTGTCACGATCAGCAGTCCGGCGATGACGGGATACACCGAGCGCACACCCCACTCCTCACTAGCTGCCCCGGTGAGCAACATCGCCAGAGGTGGGAAGACGTAGAAAGCAGTCAACTGCACGCTGAACACCCGACCTTGCTCCTGGGCGGGAATCCGCCGTTGGACGAGGGTGTTGAGCAACGGCTGCATGGGACCCCAACTCAGGCCCAGGATGAAGCCGAAGATCGCAAGGACCCACAGCGGTGGCAGGAATGCCATGGGAATCACGCCGAGTGCCGTCCCGAGTAGCGCGACGGTGATGATCTGATGGTTCGTCAGTCGTCGCGACAAAGGGCCGTAGGCGAACGCACCGAGGACTCCACCGCCGGCGAGTGCTCCGATCACGATGCCCATGCCCTCGGGTTGGTCGAGTGCTTCGAAGTGGACCGGGAGGATCACGCTCTCGGTGGGCAGATACACGCCGGCGAGCACCATGATGGCGATGGTCAAAACGCGTAGCGCCTTGTCGGACCACAGGGCCACGAAGCCGCGAGTCAATTCGGCGAATCCGGACCCCGGTTCGTCGTCCTCGGCCCGCGCCTGCTGGCCGGCATCGGGAACGCGCATGGCGAGAATGCACAGGGCAGCAGCGATGAACAGAGCACCAGGTAGCCACAGTCCCTGCTCAGCACCCACCGTCGCGATGAGTCCGGCTCCCAGTAGCGGCCCCACCGTCCAGCCAGCGGCGAATAACGCCTCGTGCAATCCGTTGAGGGACTGCAGCCGCATCCCACTGGCCTGAGCGGCATCGATGATCAAGGACTTACGGGCTGTGTAGCCGGCTGGATCCAGGCCGGCACCGATCACGGCGAGAATGAGGATCCAGGCAAGGTCGAGTCCAACGAGCCAACCCACGATCGGGAAGGCGATCACCGAGATGGCCGAAGCGATGTCGGACAGGACGCTCACGGGCTTGCGGCCATAGCGATCGATGGCCGCACCGACGAGGGGGATCACGATCAGGGCCGGGATCGTCGACAAGGCGGCCAGCAGTCCCGCGGCTGCCGGTGACCCTGTCTTCTCCAGCACCAGCCAAGGAAGGACCACCATCACGATGCCGTTGCCGATACCGGAGGTGACGTTGGCGGTCTCCAGCAGGACCACCGGCGCACGGCGTGTCATCACGCTAGATAGTGTCACGTCCCATGAC
>CAZQRR010000161.1:0-4661 GCA_964595675.1 uncultured Rubrivirga sp.
GTCGGCCCCACGAGACTCTCTCGGTCTCGTGATGAATAGGTAACTCATGTCTTTCGATGAATTGGGCATTAACCCTGCCCTCAGCAAGGTCCTGGCTCGCCAGGGCATCACTTCTCCGTTCCCCATCCAGGTGGCAACGCTGCCCGACGCCGTCTCCGGACGCGACGTGCTGGGCCGCGGTCAAACCGGTTCGGGCAAGACGCTCGCATTCGGGTTGGCGATGTTGACCCGCCTTGCGGGCCGGCGCGCGAAGCCGCACAAGCCCCTGGGCTTGGTGCTCGCACCGACCCGTGAACTGGCAATGCAGATTCAAGATTCACTCAAGCCATTGATGGATGCGGTGGAGTTGAAGTCGCGCTTGATCGCCGGCGGCATGCCGTACGGCAAGCAGATCGAGGCGCTGCGTTCTGGTGTTCCGATCCTCATCTCCACTCCTGGTCGATTGATCGACTTGATGGAGCGCGGTGACGTGGATCTGTCGGCAACGGAGATCGTCGTTCTCGACGAAGCAGACCAGATGGCCGATATGGGCTTCCTGCCTGCGATGAAGCAGATCCTCGATACCTGCAAGCCAGGTGGACAGCGTTTGCTGTTCAGCGCGACCTTGGACAAGGGCGTTGATCGCCTCGTCCGCGCTTACTTGAACAATCCCGTTGAGCACTCCGTCGACACCGGTCAAGCATCGGTGACCACGATGGACCATCACGTGTTGGTGGTGCATCCAGAGGACCGCGATGCAGTGATGGCACAGATCGCCGCACGCGAAGGGCGCACCATCATCTTCGTTCGCACAAAGCACGGTGCCGACAAGCTCGCCAAGAAGTTGGCCGCTGAGGGTGTGCCGGTAGGTGTCCTGCATGGCGACAAGTCCCAGGCCGTTCGCACCCGCACACTCGCTGACTTCAAGGACGGGCGTGTGAATGTGCTGGTGGCGACCAACGTTGCTGCACGCGGCATCCACGTGGACGGCATCAGTTTGGTGGTGCACTTCGATGCACCCACCGATCCCAAGGATTATCTGCACCGCGCGGGACGTACTGCACGTGCCGGTGAGTCCGGCACCGTGGTGACGATCACCGCACCGCGTCAACAGCGCACGGTCAAGCACATGACCGACCGATGCGGCGTGGAACCGGTCGTCACGCGCGTTCGCCCCTTGAGTTCCGAACTCGTCACGATCACAGGAGCGCAGGCTCCCAGTGGAACTCCGTGGCATCCGGCGCCAGCCAAGGCTTCGAGGAACTCGCGGCCGCGGCGACCGCACGGTGCCGGCAGGAACCACAACTCTTCGAATCGCGGTGAGCGTGCGCGCTCAGGTCGGGGATCTGGTGGTGCAGGGACCGCACGTCGTAGCGGACGCTGAGACTCCAACTGCAGAACCCTGCGTGAGGCCCAGGGTCATGCGTGGGCGATCACGTGGGATCGATCACAGCTGGTCCGGGGAACGGTCGAGGACCTTCAAGTTGAACGCTCGAGCAGCCTGCGCCTGACGCTGATCAAAGGTGATCATCGCCGGCACGTTCGCAAGGGAAGCCGTCGCGACGTGTAGGGCGTCCAGGCTCCTGATGTGCGTCGCCATCGCGATTTCTGCTGCTAGGTCCGATACGCGTGCATCTACGTCGATGACATTCATGCTCCGCCACTGATGCGCCCATAGAGACTGAGTGAGAGTCCTTTCGACCACGTTCTCGATCAGCGCGAGTCCACGACGAACCTCTACTTCGGTCACCCTCGATACGACCGCGCCCGAGAGGCGCCCCATGAGTGCACCGGCCTCGGCCGAACGGTCCTCGTCTAGGAATCGGGCGAGGAAAACACTGCTATCGATGTAACCGATCATTAATTTCCGCGGTCCTCGTCAAGGATCTCCTGCCAGGTGCGAGTGGCCTTGGCCGGTTTCACCGGCACAACGACGAAGGGCTCTCGTGGTGCTGTGGCCCGACCCTCAGCGATGAGTTGCTGGAGTGCGGGTGGAACGTCGACCTGCTTAGCGGTTGATGCCGGGGAGAGGACGGCTACGGGCGAACCGCGGTCGGTGATGACGATTCGCTCGCCAGCACTCGCCGCCTTCACGTAGTGCGATAAGCGTGCCTTGAGTTCACGGATACCCACGTCCATGTAGTCACATTAAGTTGATTATGTGACTACGTCAATGGGCCTAGCGTGAGGCCATGAGCGAATCGGCTGCCAGCACGCCTGGCGGCGAGGCGTCGGCGTCGTTGGGAATTCCTTTTTCCGAGATCCGCTACGGGAAGGTCTCCTCGGTGGAGGAGGCCGCCGCCGCACGCGGGGTCTTTGTGGCCGCGGTGGTGAAGTCACTGCTGGTGCGCCGGGGTGAAGGTGACTACCTCCTGGTGCTGGTGCCCGGTGATCGTTCCATTTCCTGGCCCAAGTTGCGTTCCCTGCTTGGCGTTTCCCGGTTGTCGATGCCCGACGCGGACACCGCGTTCGAGGTGACTGGGTACCGGCGCGGAACCATCACGCCCCTAGGTGTCGAACTCCCCGTTGTTGTGGACCAACGAGTCAGGGGGCCCATCACCTTGGGTTCGGGGGAACCGGGGGTGGCCATCGGTCTTGATGCCGATGCGCTCATCGCGGTCCTCGGGGCAACGGTGGCCGACGTCTCGGAGTGAGGGGCTGGCGGCGGGTTGATCAGGCGGTCGTGGATGCCTGCACGAGCAGGCCCGAGACGATCAAGATCACCAGCACGAGCACCATGCTCGGCATGAGTGAGTGCCGTAGTTCCCGTAAATGGGAACGCTCGAGTTCGTGGACGTCGTCGCCGTTGTCCCGTTGCACTTGGGCGTACTCGATCTCCGGTATCGCGTTGAAGTGCACCCGGGCACCGAACACAGCCAAGGTGCTGACGAGTGCGATCTTGATGAGTAGGAGGATTCCCCACGGGGTTGTGACCAGTGCACTGAAGTCAGGCAGGATGAAGAAGGCCATCAAGATGCCGGTTATGGCAACTCCGAAGACGGAGTAGGTCGCGAACCGCGAGAACCGCACGGCAAGTTCGCTGCCATCGGGAACGAGGACGTCGCGTTGATCGCGCTTCCTGATGACGAGCGCGAGAGCTATGGCCAGGGAGATGATTCCACCACCCCAAATGGCGCCGAACGTCACGTGTGATGCGTCGGCAAGCGCCATCAACCACAACGGGCCTTCGGTCGTGGTGTGACCGTCGATCACGTAGGAGACGATCACCACGCCACTGAGGACCCAGATGAACGGTGATCCGTTCACCATGCCAGGGGCAGCGAACAACGCTGCGCCGGCAGCCAATCGAAGGACCGCTGCCAGGATCAGGTTCCCCCCACCGGATCCGAATAGTTGGGCCGCGAGTTCGATCACCGCGCCGACCATGGCGATCACGCCGGCCATGCGCATCAGCTGCAGTAGGTATTTGCCGACCCAGGTCATCCGCGCGGTTGTGACGAAGGCGACGAACAGCGCAACTCCCCAGCCCACAATCACGCCCAGATTCGCCAGTCCTGCGCCGATGGACGCGAAGAAGCCACCCCCGCTACCTCCGCTGTTCGCCTCGGCTACCGCGAGTTGACTCTCCAAAGACCCCTCGGCGGTCGCGGTCTGGGGTTCTTCGAGGACGACATCACCCACCCCGAATCGGATGACCCCTCGCACCGTGTGACCATCGGCGGCCTCTGCCTGCCAGATCACTCCGTACACCCCGTTGTCGAGGGACAGCGCAGGCTCGATGAGCCAGGTGCTGCCTTCGTCCGTCGTTTCGTAGATCAGTTCAGTCCCCTCGGCATCGAGCAGCCGGGTCTCTGCGATGTTGAGTCCGATCGGGTCGGAGAAGCGCAGTTCGACCTCGGTGACCGGACCGACCACGGTCTCTCCATTTGCCGGTGTGGAGCCCTCGAATGTGGCGTCGGCCCGTGCATGGGGCGCCGAAGCGATCGCCGCCAGCCCGGCGATCAGCACTACGGCGAGCACCGCCCAGAGAGCTGCAGCCCGAGGCAGGCGCGGCAGGGAGAACACCCCCGCACTGTAACGGCGATGCGGGAGGGCCGTCCTAGCGAGCCGATCGACTCAAGGCAGCCGCGGTGAGGGCCTCGCTGACCGCCCCCGAGAGCGCGAACAAACCCATTCCCCAGCCCCGAGCCGGGCTGATCTTGCCGTGCGCGGCCACCACCGCGAAGGCGATTGCGTCCGAGCCGTCGCTGATCGCCTGGGCGGCCACCCACCCGGCGGTGGGTGCCCCTGCGCGCCAGGCTGCCAAAGTCCCCAGGCCGATACCGATCTCCCGGGCTCCCGCGAGCCGGGCGAGCCAGCCGGATTGGCGGGCCTGCTCATCACTCAATCCCAGGGCCTTGCCCAAGCCCGCGGGGTTGACGATCATCCCGGCACCGATCACCAGGCGCGTGATGCCGAGGGCGGGAACGACACCGCTGGGGACCGGTCGCATACCTCGACGGTATCCGTGATCGCTGGCCGTCACCACCGGGCGGGATCTTCGGTTGCGCGAGTGATAGTTGAAGGGTAAACTATTTTCCACACACAAACTTGGAGGCCCGCATGCCCGCCGTGACCGCAGACACCATGACCCTGCCCCGATTGACCGTGGCTCCCCAGGCCACGATGCGCACGGTCAAGACCGTCACCAGTGCACCGCAGGGCTACGAGGGAGAAGGCTT
>CAZQRR010000162.1:0-4634 GCA_964595675.1 uncultured Rubrivirga sp.
ATGCGGAGCCGACGCCGGTTCAAGAGCAAGCGAGCCCTTGGCGCAACGTCCAGGCCTGGGAGACGGCCGTGGTCCAGCGGGTGGTGGATGGCGACACCGTCATCGTCAACGACGAGGTCACGGGGGCGGAGTCGCGTATTCGACTACTCGGTATCAACTCACCCGAGAAGCCCACCAAGAACAAGCCGGGGAACTGCGGAGGTGCGCAAGCTCTCGAGTGGCTCACCGCACTCCTGCCGGAGGGCAGCCGAGTTCGGCTGTTGTCTTCCGATCGCTCGTCCACCGGCAAGTACCAACGACCCCAACGCGTGGTACTCGCTTACAACGAAAAGACAGGTGAATTCGACCAGGATGTTGCGTGGGGGATGGCCGAGCGCGGCTGGGGACTGTGGTTCACCGTGCCCCGCGAGGCTTCCATGAGTTCGCTCTACCGTGCCGCCATCGAAGGTGCTCAACAGCGCCGCGTGGGGATGTGGAACCCGGAACTGTGTGGCGCTATCGAACAACCTGATGCGTCACTATCCCTACGCATTTCGCGCGGCAACGGAAATGTGGCGGACGAAACGGTGACGGTCCGCAATACCGGCGGCAGCACGGTGGATCTCACGGGATGGATGCTGCGAGATGCCGGTAACGCCGGTTGGTACACGTTTCCGGGCGGTTCGGTCCTCACTCCAGGCGACTACCGAGTGGTGCACACCGGCAAGGGCCGCGACCGCACGCCAACTGGACATGACGTGTATCGCGGACGTAAGAGCGAGTTGTACGTGGATCCCGGTCGCGAACCGAATCTCGTGGGTGACGGCGCCTACTTGTTGGACAAGGCAGGCAACTTCCGGTCGTGGCGCGAGTACCCCTGCACCATTAGCTGCGAACCTGACGAAGGCGTCGGCACATTGGTGATCGAGGACTTGTCCTTGGGCAAGAAGCGGGGCAAGAAGCGTGCACAATCGCAGTTCATTCGCGTTGCCAACCAAGGTCCCGCGCCACTGTGTCTGGACGGCTATCGCATGCAGACCGAAGGCCTGACGTACTGGTTCCCCTCGGGAACGTGCCTGGATCCTGGTGCCACCTTCACCATTCACGGTGGGGATCGCCGGAGTTGGTCGAAGGTCACCTACCTCGGTCGCAAGCAGCCGATGTTCTACCTGAACGGAACTGCGCAGATCATCACCGACCGAGACCAGGTCCTCGCCGAGCGTTTCTGGTAGGTGGCACGACCGTCGACTAAGTAGAGCAGACTGGGAGCTCACTACTACCTGGAGGACGGTCAGTCCATGGGGCTTGGCACCGACGTTCGGCTTTCGCGCTTGTTTTCACACCCGTCCGGCAACCTGTTCGGCATAGCGGTCGATCACTTCGTGGGCTATGGCAATGTCCGCGAGGGTGGCCTGGCGAACTTGCCCGAAGCAGTGAGCCGATGCATAACAGCCCGCCCGGACACCATGACGATGACGCCCGGTACCGCGAAAGGCTGCTGGCCGGCCCACGCGGGGAAGGCGTCGTTGATAGTCCAAGCCTCGTACTGGACCCCCGATGACCGCATTCGTGATCGCCTCGCCACGCCCGCCGATGCGATCCGCTTGGGCGCCGATGCGCTCGCCGTCGCAATCGGCGTTCGTGGTGCGACGGAGGGCGATTTCATTCGGTGGCTGTCCGATGCTGTGCGCGACGCCGCTCCCTACGAACTCCCGGTTGTCGCTCACATCTATCCCCGCGACTACACCGACGGCGTGAAGATCGTGTTCACCCCCGAGGAGATCGCCTACGCCGTGCGCGTCGGCATCGAAACGGGTGTGGATGTGATCAAGGTCGGCTACCCAGGTGACGAGCAGGCGTTCAAGGAGATCATCGATGCCTGCCCGGTTCCCGTGGTGATGGCCGGTGGTCCCAAGGAACCTTCGCTGCAGGGCGCCCTCGAACATATGGCGGCTGGGATGCGGGCAGGGGCCCGCGGTGCAGTGGTGGGCCGGAACATTTGGGGTGAGCCGAACATGGAACAGGCCGCTCGCGCGTACGCAGCAGTGATCCACGACGGCATAGGTGTCGACGAGGCGATTGCTCGCGCATGATCGTCGGTCTCGGCTGCCTTGCTCACGATCGGGTTCTGGTCACCGAGACCACGTGGGCTGCCGGTAAGGGCCGCATCGTTCGGCGCGAAACTCGCTTCGGTGGCAACGTTCGCAATGCCCTCGCCGCGATTGCCGCGCTAGATCACCCCGCGGCCTACCTGGCAACCGTCGGGACGTCTGGCCTTGGTGATGAGGCCATGGCCGATCTTCAGATGCACCGCATCGACACTCGATTTGTCGAGCGTGTCGCGGGAGCCGACCCGGTTACCTCGACCCTCATCATCACCTCCGATGCTGAGCGCTACATCGCCTTCGACGACGCTGCGCTGTCGGTAACGCCACTACCGAGCCGCTCGACTATCGAGGTGGCCTTGTCGCACGCCAAAGTTCTGCTGGTCGATGCACCCACCGCACCTCCGGACACGCTCGCCGTGGTGGACCAGGCGCGCGCCCGCAGCATCCCCGTGGTCTTGGATGCCGAGCGTGATCCGACCCCGATGGTCCGTGCGCTCATCGATGCTGCTGACCACATAGTTATTCCTCTCGCCTTCGGGGCGGAACTGGCGCAACACGACGCCCCGTTGGACATTGCGGCAGCACTGTGGAACGAACACCGCGCATGCGTGGTTCTCACCGACGGCTCGCGGGGGTCCTTCGCCTTCGATTCCCCCACTGAGGAACTACACGTCCCCGCGTTCCCCGTTACCGCCATCGACACCACCGGCTGCGGTGATGCCTTCCATGGCACTTACGCATGGTCGATCACTCGTGGCGATGATCTCGAACAGCGAGTCCGGTTGGCGAGTGCCGCAGCGGCGGTCATCGCGGCGCTTCCGGCTGGTGAAGCACGCGTGCCTACAGTTGACGCGATGGAGCACTTCCTCGACACAGGGGGTCGGTGATGAGCGCAATCGCTTGGGAATCCGGCCGATGGCTACACGAACCACCGTCGTATCGGATCGATTCAACCGACCTGGTCACCACCACAGCCGACAAATCCGATTTCTGGTGCGAAACCGGCTACGGCTTCACACATTATTCCGGCCACGCACTGCTCATCGAATTCGCACCGAACACTGCTATGGAGGTGGAGTTCTCCGCTCAGTGGACGCACGAATTCGATCAGGCCGGACTCCTGCTGCACGCCGATGAGCGCCACTGGATCAAGGCCGGCGTGGAGTACGCGGACGGTGTGCTGGGTGTCGGCGCCGTGGTAACCGATGGCCGATCGGACTGGTCGGTAGGTCATGTGCCCGAGTGGATGGGCGAGCGCATTCGGGTGCGCGCGAGTCGATCGAATGACTCTGTGACCATTCGCGCGCGAGTAGGGGATCAACCGTGGCGACTGGTCCGACTTGCACCAATTGATCCGACTCTGAATTGGCTCGCGGGGCCACTTGCCGCAAGCCCCAGTCGTGCCGGCCTAACCGTCACGTTTCATGACTGGACGCGCGCCGCAGCCGACGAATCACTTCACTAGGACTCAAACGGGGTTCTCCACTAGTTGGCGAAGGCCTCGGTGTAGGCGTTGAGCGCCGGCTGACCGCCGAGGTGCGCGTACAGGACCCGCGAACCGCTCGGGAAGTAACCCTCACGCACTAGATCGATCAACGCGGCGATCGATTTGCCTTCGTAGACCGGATCGGTGATGACACCTTCCACGCGAGCCAGGTGCCTGATGGCCTCGATGGTGCGCGGACCGGCGATGCCGTAAATGCCGTCGTGCCATCGATCGAGCAGCACGATCTCCTCATCGCGGATGTCACGACCCAGGTCGATCGAGTCTGCCGTTCGGCGAGCGATGCGCGCGATCTGGTCCCAGGTCTTCTCGACTGTTGCGGATGCGTCGATGCCGATCACGTCCTGAGCTCGATCGGAGTGCGCGAAACCGGCAATCATCCCGGCTTGGGTTGAGCCCGTCACCGAGCACACCACCACGGAGTCGAAGTGCACACCCAGTTCCTTCTCCTGGTCCTCCACCTCGAACGCCCACCCAGCGAAGCCGTGCCCGCCGAGCGGATGATCCGATGCACCAGCGGGAATCGGATACGGCTTACCACCGGATGCTTCGACATCCTCGATCGCCTTCTTCCACGAGTCGCGAAAACCGATATCGAATCCCGCGGGATCCAAACGCACGTCCGCGCCCAAAATTCGCGAAAGAAGGATGTTGCCGGTTTCCTCGTATTTGGCCTCGTCGTAATCGACCCAGTGCTCCTGCACGACCACGGCCTTCAAGCCCAACTTGGCCGCAACTGCAGATACCTGCCGGGTGTGGTTGGACTGCACACCGCCGATAGAGACGAGGGTGTCGCAACCTTGCGCGAGCGCATCCGCCGCAAGGTATTCAAGTTTGCGCGTCTTGTTACCGCCGTAGGCGATACCGGAATTCAGATCCTCGCGCTTGGCCCAGATCTCGACGTCACCGCCGAGGTCGTCGGTGAGTCGATCCCAACGCTCGAGAGGGGAGGGACCGTTCAGCAAGGGAGTGCGGGCGAAGGACTCGAGTGCGGATCTGCTCACGCGCGAAGACTAATGACGCCGAAACCTGCACTTCGCGTC
>CAZQRR010000163.1:0-4592 GCA_964595675.1 uncultured Rubrivirga sp.
TGTTCGGTGTGGGTGTGTTCATCGTGGCGCTCACCGCGATCGGACTCGCGATCATCCCCGGTGCCATCGATGGCTTGGCTCCGGTGATCCCGGGTGCGATGCAGCCGGTCGACTTCGCGATCCTCGCGCTACTCATACCCGCGGTGCTGTTCCTCACCCGCGCTCGCACCACCATCACCGCCTTGGTGCTCGCCGGATTCGTCGGGTTGATCATCGCGGTGTGGTTGATCCTGCTCGGTGCACCCGACGTGGCGCTCACGTTACTTCTCGTCGAGTTCCTCACGGTGGTGGTAGCCGCGCCGGTCTTAGCGCGCCTGCCGCGCCACCGCGACATCGGCCGCCCGACCCTCGCGGCGATCAGCGCCGTGGTTGTCGGAGCGATCAGCGGACTAGCCGTGTGGGCGTTCACCGGACGACGCGGTCCGTCCGACCTGTCCGCGTACTTCCTTACCCAAGCCGAGGAACTCACCGGCGGCACCAATGTGGTCAACACGATCCTGGTCGACTTCCGTGGACTGGACACCCTCGGTGAGATCACCGTGCTGTTCGCAGCAGCTCTGGGCCTGCTCGCCGCCACCGCGGTGACGGTTCGCGCGCGTCAAGACGCCATGAGCGAAGTCCTCGGGCGCGGAGAGCAAGCCGTACTCAAGGTGGGTGCGCGCATCGTCATCCCGCTGCTCGTCATCGCCGCGGCCGTGTTGTTCTGGCGCGGTCACGATGAGCCCGGTGGTGGCTTCATCGCCGGCCTGGTCGCCGGTGCTGCCGTTGCAGTGGCGACGATCTCCGGCATCAAGGTGAAACTGCCCAGTTCGGGTGTGATGTTGGCGGTGGGTCTGGGCACCGCGTTGGCATCCGGCGTGATCGGACCACTGACCGGCGGAGCAGCGTTGGCGCCGGTAAAGGTCGACGTTCCGATCGTCGGATCGTTGACGTCGTCGTTGATCTTCGATCTCGGTGTGCTGTTGATCGTGGTGGGACTCGTGCGCGTAGCCCTCGAGCGCCTGGACGGTATGGACCTAGACGATCAGGAGGAACTCGAGGACGAGCCGAGTGACGCCCCAGCGACGGGGGTGGCGCCATGACCCTCGCGATCGCCGTCGCTCTTCTGACCGGCGTGGGCACCTTCCTCGTGGTGCGCGGCGGAGCCGTGCGCCTCATCCTCGGCTTCATCCTGCTCGGACACGCAGCAAACCTGGTGATCATCGCGGCCGGTGGGACGTTCCGCCGCGAAGCACCACTGGTGGACGGCGGAGCAGTCCTGGACACCATGGCCGATCCGCTCCCGCAAGCATTCGTTCTCACCGCGATCGTCATCACCTTCGGTGTGACCGTGTACCTGTTGAGCTTGGTCGCGCGCACCGCGAAGCAGGCGGCCAAGGCCGAGAACGCGTCTATCGACGAAGCAGCCGAGGACGGGGAGGACCGTGATGACTGACGTCTCGTTCCTCTCGACCTGGGCGTTACCCGCGGTGTTCGGCGTTCCGCTGATCGCAGCCGTCATCACGTTCATCCTCGGCGCTCGCTGGGCGAGCAGGCTGATCGGGCTGATGGTCCCGGTGCTGGTGTTCGTGATCGCGGTGTTGCTGGTCGTGGCCACGGTCGATGGTCAGGTGGTCGTTTCGCAGATCGCCGGGTGGCCCGGGGGAGTGTCGATCGCATTCGTGGGTGACCTGTTCAGCGCACTCATGCTGGCTGCGACCGCGGTGCTCGTGTTCACCTGCCTGGTCTTCGCGTACGCGGCCGGTTTGGGCATGGACAGGTGGTTCGTACCGGCCGTGTCGATCATGACCGCGGGTGTCTACGGCGCGTACGTCACCGCGGACCTGTTCAACCTGTTCGTGATGGTCGAGGTGGCGCTGCTGCCCTCGTACATCTTGATGTCGCGGCGCGGAACGCTCACCGCGCTGCGTTCGGCGCGCCTGTACTTGATCGTCAACCTCACCGCTTCCACGCTGTTCCTGGCCGGCCTCGGTCTCGTCTACGGAGTCACCGGCACCGTCAACATGGCCGCTCTCGCAGGTCTGGGCGTTCTGCCGGTCGTGGGTATCGCCACCGGCGTGATCATGATCGCCTTGATGCTCAAGGCCGCGCTGGTGCCCGCGCACAGCTGGCTCCCCGCGACGTACCCCTACACCTCACCGGCCGTCACCGCCTTGTTCTCCGGACTGCTCACCAAGATCGGTGCGTACGCGCTGGTGCGCATCATCGCGGTGATCTACGAACCCGGGCAGTTGCTCACCGTGATCGTCATCGTGGTGTGCGTGTTGAGCATGATCGTCGGCGTTCTCGGAGCACTCGGTGAGGGAACGATCCGTGGCGCGCTGACCTTCCAGATGGTCAGCGGCATGGGTTACATCCTCGTGGGAGTGGTCCTCGCCGGAGCCGTGGGAATGGCGGCGGTCGTCTTCTACCTCATCCACCACATGATCGTGATGACGTCGCTGTTCCTCACCGGCGGAACTGTGGAACACCAGGAAGGAACGGGCATCGTTCGACGCCTGGGCGGATTGGCGCGTGCGCATCCTGTCGCGTCATTGGCATTCATGCTCGGAGCGCTGTCACTGATCGGGCTGCCGCCGTTCTCCGGGTTCTGGGCGAAACTCGGAGTTCTCACCGCCGCCGTGGATGCAGGTGCCGCGATCGTCGTCGTTGTTGTCCTCGTCGTGAGCGTCGGAACCTTGATCTCGATGCTGAAACTCGGCACCGGTGTTTTCTGGGGAGCGTCGAAGGGTGAGCGCAAGGATGAGGAGGTACCGAGCGACGTAACCGTGGTTGCGATGCGCTCCGGGGCGACGGGAACCGTGATCGATGTTGCCGCTGCTGTGGAAGCGCCACCGGCCACGCGTTGGCGACCGCTGCTAGTGATTCCCGGTCTCGCGCTCGCGCTGTTGTCCCTGGCGATCGGCATCTTCCCCGAGTGGTTGCTGCAGTTGACTCAATCCGCTGGCCAGTCCCTTGCCGATCCTTCCGCGTACATATCGGCAGTCCTGGGAGGAGGTGGCTCGTGAGCCGGTTCCTGCAGCGTTTGTGGCGCCTTCCGGTGTTAGCCGTGTGGGCTAGTGGCGCCATCGCATCGGCGTCCTTGCAGGTCGCCCGGGACATCGTGTGGCCGTCGGCTGCGTTGAAACCGGGCATCGTGATCGTTCCGGTCTACCTGCGCACCGCTACCCAGGTAGCGGTGTGGGTGAGCCTGATCAACCTCACCCCAGGCACGTTGACTGTCGAGATATCCGATGATCTCGACGAAGCTTGGGTGCACAGTCTCTACGCCGGTGATCCGGAAGCCTTGAAGCAGGAACTGCACGACCTGCAGCATCGAGTCAGCCGTGCATTCGCCGAACCCCTCGCGGTAGGTGCCCGATGAACGCGCCGCAGTGGGCGATCGATGTCGCATTGGTGTTCGTGGTGATCGGTGTCTTCGCTGCGATCATCCGTGCTGCCATCGGACCATCGCGGGCCGACCGGATCGTCGCCGCGGAATTGGGTTTCGTTGCTGCCGTGAGTGCGATCGTGCTGATCGCCTTGCGACTGGACGAGCCGGTCCTGTTCGACTTCGCACTCATCGCGGTCCTCATCGGATTCTTGACAACGATCGGCCTGGCGCGCTTGGTGACGCGCAAAGACGAGAGTGAGTCGGATCGAGCGGACAGGCGGGGGGAGTCGTCATGATCGAGTCGATCGTCGTGGGGGCCTTGGCGATATTCGGGGGAGGGTTGGTCGCACTCGCGGGTCTGGGCATCGTGCGACTGCCCGATCCGTTGACCCGAGCGAGTGCGGTGTCCAAGGCCGCGGCGTTGGGTCTTGCATTGATCATCGTCGCGGCGATCGTGGCCGACTGGTCACCGCGCTCGGTGATCGTCTTGGTGCTGGTCTTGATCGCGCACCTGACCACCACGCCGCTTTCGGGGCTCGCCTTGGCGCGGGCTTCCTATCGGTCGGGAACTGCTCGTTCGCCGGTGACCACCGTGGACGAGCCATCGGAGCAGGGTCGCGTCTAGCCACTTCGGCGCCGAAACCTGCAGTTCGCGTCGCAAGATCGAATTCTTGCGACGCGAACTGCAGGTTTCGATGGCTGTCGGGTCGATGACTGGCGGGGGAGTGCGCAATGAGGCAAGGTCGGGTACGTCAAGTGTTCCCGAGGGTGAGGTGTGCGTCATGGCTGAGTTGTTGACCGACGATCGAATTGCGGATTTCTGTGGGATGAGCCCGCGGTGGACACGAGTGGGCGATGCCTTGGTGGGTGAGGTCAAAGCGCCTACGTTCCTCGAGGGCATCGACTACGTGGGCAAGGTGGCCGAGGTGGCCGAGGAGATGGACCACCACCCGGATATCGACATCCGCTGGCGCACGCTGACCTTCCGACTGTCCACGCACTCCGAGGGCGGTATCACCGATTTGGACACCACCTTGGCCGAGCGGATCGATCTGATCGTCGGCGCGTTGTCCTAACTGCTCGCCCTGGATTCCCCACGCAGGACCGCCTCCTGGGGGAAACGCGCAGAACGCCCTGGATTCCGGGGGAAGCGAAGCGGATCCCCCGGAATCCGGGGGAAACGTTGCTGGGTGGGGGGGGGTTGACGGTTGTCAGGGGG
>CAZQRR010000164.1:0-4578 GCA_964595675.1 uncultured Rubrivirga sp.
TCGGGTCTGCAGAACGTCCTGCTCGGCAAGCAGTGCATGTCGGTGTTCAAGAACACTGCTCTCGTAGCCCAGGGTGCCTCTGAGTTGGCGATCGCGCTGCTCAGCGGTGAGACTCCTGCGGTTCCGGGAGCGGTCGACGTGAACGGCGTTTCGGTTCCGGCGCTGTATTCCGAGCCGGTCATCGTGTACGCAGAGAACGTCCAGTCGGTTCTTGACGCTGGAACGGCCGGCTTCACTGCCGCCGAGCTCTGTGTCGACGACGTTGCGGCGGTGTGTACCGACCTGGGAATCCAGTAGTCGCAACACCATGAAATAGGGCAGGGTGGGGTCCGCGAGGACCCCACCCTCGCTCATGAGCACGGAGCGATAGCCGGTTGAGGAGAGCTGAATGAGTGCGATCTTGGAAGTCTCGGGGGTGACGAAGAGTTTCGGACCGGTCGATGTGCTGAAGGGAATTGAATTCGCCATCGAGCCGGGGCAGGTGACTGCGCTGGTAGGTGATAACGGTGCCGGGAAAAGCACCCTCATCAAGGGCATCGCAGGAATTCAGCCCTTTGATGGTGGCACGGTGACCTTCGAGGGTGCTCCGGTTCAGCTCACCGATCCCAGGCATGCAGCCGACCTCGGTATCGAGGTCGTGTACCAGGACCTCGCGCTCTGCGACAACCTCGACATCGTGCAGAACATGTTCTTGGGTCGAGAACTAAAGGGCGGTATCGCTCTCGACGAGGCCGACATGGAATCACGCGCCGGTGAAACCTTGCAGTCCCTTTCGGTGCGGACTGTGAAATCACTGCGCCAGAAGGTCGCGAGCTTGTCCGGTGGCCAGCGGCAGACGGTCGCCATCGCGCGCGCCGTGCTGTGGAACAACAAGGTCGTGATCCTCGATGAACCCACCGCGGCTTTGGGTGTAGCTCAGACGGAGCAGGTTCTGAATCTCGTACGGCGGTTGGCTGATCAGGGACTAGGTGTGGTGATCATCTCCCACAACCTGCAGGACGTTTTCAAGGTTGCGGATTGCATCTACGTTCTTTATCTAGGAAAGATGATCGCCCGGCTCCAGGCGTCGGAGACCACGCCTTCGGAGGTCGTCGAGTACATCACCGGCGGTCGCGGCACTACGGACGGGGATGAGTAATGGCAACGCAGACTGAAGTCCCCCAGTACATGCAAGCGCACAACAGCAGCATCGCCGAGAGCTATCGCGCGTACATCGGGAAAGTGCGCGGTGGCGATATGGGGCCGCTACCGGCGGTCATCGGATTGATAGTCCTCGTGGTTTTGTTCTCGGTCCTACGCCCGGTCTTCTTCACCCCCCTGAACTTCGCGAACTTCTTCACCCAGGCCGCGGTGGTCGCGATCCTCGCCATGGGCTTGGTGTTCGTGTTGCTACTCGGCGAGATCGATCTATCCGCTGGCGTGACATCCGGTGTTTCCGGAGCTCTTCTTGCCGTGGGCATGGCCAAGTGGGGATTCCCTTGGTACGTGGCCGTTGGCGTTGCGCTAGGCGCCGGGGTTCTCATTGGCCTGTTCATCGGTTTCCTCGTAGCGCGGGTGGGCATCCCGTCCTTCGTCGTGACACTCGCGCTGTTCCTAGCCTTCCAGGGATTGGTCCTGGTGATCATCGGCGAGGGCGGAAACGTCCGCATCACCGATCCGGTCATCTTGGCCATTCAGAACAGAAACCTGCCGGGCTGGGCCGGTTGGCTGTTCTACTTGATCTTGGTCCTGGGCTATCTGGCCCTTGGTCTGAGTGGACGTCGACGCCGCATCCGGCGTGGCTTTTCGGCGCCCGCGCTGTCCTTGATTCTCATCAAGGTGTCAGTAGTAGCCGTGATCGGCTTCGCGGTGGTGTGGGTGCTCAACCTCGAACGCAGTGTGAATCCGGAACTGAACCCGCTCAGCGGCGTGCCCATCATCATCCCGATCATCGCCGTACTGGCATTGATCTTCGGGTTCGTGCTCGAGCGCACTCGTTTTGGGCGTCACATTTACGCGGTGGGTGGGAATGTCGAGGCGGCGCGGCGTGCGGGTATCAGCGTCCGACAGGTTCGTATTGCGGTCTTCTCGATCTGTTCCACGACCGCAGCCTTCGCGGGAATCGTCGCAGCATCGCGCGCAGCATCGGTTGACCCCAATGCAGGCCGATTCATCGTCTTGAATGCCATAGCGGCAGCGGTGATCGGTGGCACCTCCCTCTTCGGTGGCCGTGGTCGCATCTACGACGCCCTCATTGGCGCTTCCGTGGTAGCTGTGATCGACAACGGTATGGGCTTGTTGGGTTACTCCGCGGGAGTCAAGCTAATGATCACGGGAGCCGTGCTGATGCTTGCAGCCGGAACAGACGCCCTTTCTCGAAAACGTTCGTCCGTCTCACTGAGATGACGTTCGTCGTCGGGTTGGTGATTCTCTGATGTCCACTTCGCCGCGCGAAGTTGGCTTGCGTCGTGTCGCTGCTTCCACATCGGATGATGTGCGGCGTTGGAATCTGAGTCGAATCCTGCGGCAACTGCACACGGACGGTGATCTGTCGAGGTCCGATCTTGTTGCCAAAACCGGTCTCAATCGAAGCACGGTGGCCACGTTGGTGGCGGAGTTGTCCGGCAGTGGACTGGTCGAGGAAGTGGCAGGCTCTGCGGGCGTCGTTGGTCGTCCTTCCATGCAGGTTTCGCCAGTCAGGCATTCGGCTTTCGTTCTCGCCTTCGATCTGCGAGTCGAGCGAACGATCGGCGCGGCCATGGGACTCGATGGTCAGGTCATCGCTCGAATCGACCGCCTGCACAAGCGAACCCGCCTGACACCAGCAGTCGCTGCGAGAGAGCTCGCAAACATGGCGACTGAGTTGCTGGCGGACCTTCCGAACGGATCGGCCTGGGTGGGAACGGGAATTGCGATCCCGGCCGTTGTGGATACTCACTCTGGCCTGGTGCGATTCGCGCCGAACCTGGGATGGATCGATGTGGACTTCGCTGCTCTCGTCATCGATGAATTCACAGTTCGCTTCGATGGGTCCCCGCACACCATCGTCGACAACGACGCGAACCTGGGTGCTTTGGCGGAGAGTATTCGCGGCGCGGGATCGGATCTGCGATCACTCGTCTACATCTCAGGCGATATAGGTATCGGTGGAGGCGTGATCGTTGATGGCGCTTTGCTGACCGGCGCGGGAGGCTATGCCGGGGAGATCGGCCACATGGTGGTGAATCCGCAAGGACGCGAATGCCGGTGTGGTTCACGGGGATGTTGGGAAACCGAGATCGGAAGCCTCGCCTTGCTGCGAGCCACGGGCAACCGATTCTCGGATGTCCCGGCCGTCGTCCAGGCAGCTCAGGAAGGCGACGAAGAAGCCTTGGTGGCTTTGAAGATAGTCACCGATTGGTTGGCCATCGGCCTGGGGAATTTGGCCAATGCCTACAACCCTGACGCGATAGTTCTCGGTGGCCACCTGAAGTACCTAGGACAGTTCGCGGAAGGTGCCGTGCAATCGCAGCTCCAAGCCTGGTGCGACGGAAGGCAACACACGCTGCCCCTGCGTGAACCCGCGCTGGGCGATGACAGTTCACTCCTCGGCGCCGGCGAGGCAGCCTTCGAGGAACTACTGCACGATCCCCTTCAATCCTTCGCCGACTCGTACCGCCTCACCGACTAATCGGCGCGCACCCATCGATGGAGATCAGCCGCGGCTCGCAGCGCTTCGTTTGGGACCCGAATCTCGGGGGTCGCCTGGTCTCCTGGCAGGTCCACGACATCGAGCTACTCGCTCACCACGGCGACGATCCGGTCGAATTCGGGATGTACCCCATGGCGCCGTGGGCGGGGCGAGTCCGAGGAAACGAGATAGCGCCTGAGAGTGCTCGGCGTATGGGGATCGATGCGGTGGATCCGATCTCACTTCGCGTCAACTACCCACCTTGGGCGCTGCACGGGACGTGCTTCACGTCTCCCGTTGATGCCATGACGCAAATCGACGACACAGTCGTTTCCCATCAGCGGGTCCCCGACTGGCCTTGGGACGCGGAGTTGGTCAACACCTGGCATCTCCGCGACGACGGATTCGACGTGACGATGACACTTCACTCCGATGAGGCCACGCCAGTAATCCTCGGATGGCATCCCTGGTTCCAGCGCACGATCCACGGTGCCTCGGCCTCGTGGTCCAGCACAGACGCCACCGTCTCCACCCGCGTCGATTCCTTCCCCAGCGATGAATGGTCGAGACTTGCCGATAGACCGGGTCCCTACGACGATGCCTTCCATTGCCCCACACGCCGAGTGGATATCGAATGGCCTGGGGTCGTATCACTCGCAGTCCAGTCCTCGCACCCTTGGTTCGTCGTGTTCGACGAGTTGCCGGATGCACTCTGCGTTGAACCGCAAACCCAGATTCCGAATGCCTGGAACGCTCCGTTAACTGGGGAACCTGAGACCGCCCGACCTGGCTCGGATCTCACCTTGTTCACCCAGTGGCGTTGGCGATTGCCCACTCAATAATCGTGGGTGGTTAGTCGTGTGCGAACTCGGCTGTCGTCACGCGCTGTGGTGGCCCCGAGAGGATTCGAACCTCCGACACAAGGTTTA
>CAZQRR010000165.1:0-4540 GCA_964595675.1 uncultured Rubrivirga sp.
CCGTTGGGGGAACGCGTGCCTTCGGGGTAGATGCCAAGGAGCCGCCCGGACTTC
This sequence comes from uncultured Rubrivirga sp., assembly GCA_964595675.1. Taxonomy (GTDB): domain Bacteria; phylum Actinomycetota; class Actinomycetes; order S36-B12; family S36-B12; genus S36-B12. The sequence continues at coordinate 55 of CAZQRR010000165.1, forward strand.
AGGATCCTTTCGCCCGTGAGGATCGCTGCCTCCGATGCTCGTCCCCCCGACCGGTCCACCGGTACTTGGCCCACACCGGTGAAGAAGAGACGGGAGAACCAGCCCTTCAGACCCTTGCCGGTGAAGTAGTCGCTCTTGGCGAGGAAGGTGATGGGTCGCGGAGCCATGAGCGGCAGGAAGAAGGAGTCGGAGAAGGACAGGTGATTGCTCGCCAGGATGGCTGGGCCCTTGGCGGGCAGGTTCTCCAAGCCCTCGACCCATGGCCGGAAGAGAACTCGAAGCCACGGGCCGATCACGAAGTGCTTCAAGAACCAGTAAAGGGCGCCCGGGCCGTCCGCTGATCCGAGTGTCGCGCTTGCCGAGGCCTCCGGCGTGACCGGTGCACTTTCAGAAGGACGTTTGGCTGCCATGGCAGGTGGCACACTAGTGCGACCCGCACGAACGAGGAGCCCAAATGCCCATTCGCCCCGGCGCCGAACCCTGGTCCCACGACGGCGAGGGGCGGGTCGGCGTTCTCCTGCTGCACGGCTTCACCGGCTCGCCTGCCTCGATGCGGCCGTGGGGACAAGCCCTCGCCGAGTACGGCTGGTCGATTCGAGTTCCCCGTCTTCCCGGACACGGAACTCGTTGGCAAGACATGAACATCACCACCTGGGAGGACTGGTACTCAGAAGCGGATAGAAATCTGCGAGATCTATCGGCGGCCTGCGATCGGGTCTTCGTATGCGGGCTGTCGATGGGCGGTGCCTTGACCTTGCGCCTGGCCGAGCAGCATGGCGAAGCCATCTCCGGCATCGTGTTGGTGAACGCGGCCGTACATACCGAGCGCCGCGATCGGCACCTGCTGCCCATCGTCAAACACCTGGTCGGCTCATTCCCCGGTATCAGCAACGACATCGCAAAGCCGGGAATGGACGAAGTGGCCTACGACCGCACACCTTTGAAGGCGGCGCATTCGATGATGTCCATGTGGTCGATAGTCCGCGACGACATCGCACAGGTGCGTCAACCGATCCTGCTCTTTCGCAGTGCTCAGGACAACGTGGTCGAGGCTTCGAACGCCGAATGGATCCTGACGCACGTCGCCTCCCGCGACACCGAGGAAGTGGTGTTGCCCAGGTCCTACCACGTTGCGACCCTCGATCACGACGCCCAGACCATCGTCGATGGCAGCGCGGCGTTCATCGAGCGCCTGAGCTCGTAGTCGACAGCCCTACGACGCGCCCGTTTGCCGAACGGCCAAGCCGAGGGCCTGGTGGATTTCGATGGTCGAGGTCGAACGATTCAGTGTGTAGAAGTGCAGACCCGGCGCCCCGCCGTCGAGTAATTCGCGGCACAGTTGGGTAGCGACGTCCACACCCAGGGCGTGGATCGCCTGCGGATCGTCGGCGACTTCATGGAACCTGGCGGCCAGGGAAACAGGGAATTCCGCACCGGAGATCTGCGCGAAACGCTCGATCTGCGCGACGTTCGTCACCGGCATGATGCCTGGGATGATCGGCATCGAACAGCCGTGCTCAGCGGCACGCTCGACCAAACGGAAGTAATCACTCGCCCGGAAGAACAACTGAGTGACTGCGAAGGAAGCGCCGGCATCCTGCTTGGCAGCCAGCACGCGGGCATCCTCGTCCAGATTGGCCGATTCCGGATGCACCTCCGGAAACGCGGCGACGCCGACCGCGAAGTCGTGCACTTCCCGAATCAAGGACACGAGTTCATCCGCGTGATTCAGTCCCCCGGGGTGCTGATGCCACGGCGCACCGACTCCCTCCGGCGGATCACCTCGCAACGCCAAGATTGCCGAAACCCCTGATCGTGCGTACTCCTCGATCACCGAAACGAGTTCGCCTCGAGTGGAACCCACGCAGGTGAGATGGCCCACGACGGGGATCACGGTCCGCTCGACGATCTCGCGTGCAATCCGCAACGTACGGTGCTGGGTCGATCCCCCGGCTCCGTACGTGACCGAGACGAAGTCCGGTGCCAACGGCTCCAAAGCGTGCACGGTCTCCCAGAGCCCGGCTTCACCTGCATCCGACTTGGGCGGGAACAACTCGAAGGAGATAGTCGGCCGCACGCGCAGGAATTCCACATTGTGGTCCGCGAAACGCACATCAGGCACGGTGCGCACTCTACGGAGTGGGGCCCGCGACACCTAGGATTGTGGAACTATGACGCTTTCGCGCCCCCAGACATCTGCCCCCGAATCTTCGCACCGTGGATCAGCGGTTCCACATGATGGTCGAGAAGATCGCGCACAGGCGCTCCGCGAGGCTCTCGCCACCCGCGTGGTGGTGGCCGACGGTGCCATGGGGACCATGCTCCAAGCGTTCGATCTGACCCTGGAGGACTTCCAAGGTCACGAAGGCTGCAACGAGATCTTGAACGTGACTCGCCCGAAAGTGGTGGCCGACATCCACCGCGCCTTCTTCGACGTGGGGGTCGATTGCGTCGAGACCAACACCTTCGGCGCGAACTACGGCAACCTGATCGAGTACAACATTCCCGAACGCGTACGGGAGCTGGCCTTCGCGGGTGCGCGGATCGCCCGTGAGGTGGCCGACGAGTATTCCCGTCCCGGTGCTCCGCGCTGGGTGCTCGGTTCGGTGGGTCCTGGCACGAAACTCCCCACCTTGGGTCACGCGCCCTTCGCCGTGCTCCGCGACGCCTACTTCGAGCAAGTCAGCGGAATGATCGACGGCGGTGTCGACGCGATCTTGATCGAAACTGCGCAGGATCTGCTGCAGGCCAAAGCAGCACTTATCGGAGCACGCAGGGCCCTTACCGAGGCCAGCGTGGACCTTCCCGTCATCGCCCAAGTGACCGTGGAGACAACCGGCACCATGCTCCTGGGATCGGAGATCGGTGCCGCACTGACTGCACTCGAACCACTCGGTATCGACGTGATCGGTCTCAACTGCGCCACCGGCCCAACGGAGATGAGTGAACACCTGCGCACGCTGAGCAAGTCCACGGACCTTGCCATCTCCTGCATGCCCAACGCCGGACTTCCGGTGCTGACGTCCGACGGTGCGCACTATCCACTGACCCCGGTGGAACTGGCAGACGCGCACGAGACCTTCACGCGCGACTATGGCCTGTCCTTGGTCGGTGGATGCTGCGGCACCACGCCGGAACATCTGCGCGCCGTCGTGGAGCGGGTGTCCGGTCGATCGATCGCGCAGCGGTCACCCCGCCACGAAGCTGCTGCAGCATCCCTCTACCAAGCGGTGCCGTTTCGACAGGACACCACCTACCTGTCGATCGGTGAACGCACTAATGCGAACGGTTCCAAAGCATTCCGTGACGCGATGTTGGAAGAACGCTGGGAAGACTGTCTGGAGATCGCTCGCGATCAGATAAGCGACGGCGCCCACCTTCTGGACCTGTGCATCGACTACGTGGGTCGAGATGGTGTTGCGGACATGCAGGAACTCGCTGGTCGTTTGGCAACGGCCTCCACCTTGCCGATCGTGCTCGATTCCACCGAACCGGCCGTGCTGCAAGCCGGCCTGGAGAAGCTCGGCGGTCGCGCGCTGATCAATTCGGTCAACTACGAAGACGGCGACGGGCCTGATTCGCGCATGCGTCGGATCATGCCGATGGTCATGGAACATGGCGCCGGCGTGGTGGCGCTGACGATCGACGAAGAAGGACAGGCTCGAACCCGCGAGTGGAAAGTGCGCGTTGCTTCCCGGCTGATCGACCAATTGACAGGCGAGTGGGGCATGTCGGTCGAAGACATTTTCGTCGATGCCCTCACCTTCCCGATCGCCACGGGTCAGGAGGAAACCAGACGGGACGCAATCGAAACGATCGACGCCATCCGGGACATCACCGCCAAGTACCCAGGTGTTCAGACGACACTCGGCGTATCCAACGTCTCCTTCGGCTTGAATCCCGCTGCCCGTCAGGTCCTGAATTCGGTCTTCCTGCACGAGGCCGTGGAGGCGGGCCTTTCCTCCGCGATCGTGCACGCCTCGAAGATCCTGCCGATGGCCAGCATCGACGAGGAACAGCGCAAGGTTGCCCTCGACCTCGTCTACGACCGCCGGGAATTCGATGCAGATGGCAACGTCACCTACGACCCCCTGCAGAAGTTCCTGGAGTTGTTCGAGGGCGTGGAGGTCACCAACCTGCGAGCCAGTAAGGCGGAGGCCCTTGCTGCGATGCCGCTCTTCGACCGCCTCGAGCGCTACATCATCGATGGTGAACGCTCAGGGCTCACCACCGATCTGGACGAGGCGCTTACGCAGAAGCCCGCGCTGGAGATCATCAACGACCATCTGCTCGCAGGCATGAAGGTGGTGGGCGAACTCTTCGCATCCGGTGAGATGCAACTGCCTTTCGTGCTGCAAAGTGCCGAGGTGATGAAGTTGGCCGTGGCCCACCTGGAGCCGCACATGGAGAAGATGGACGAGAGCGGCAAGGGAACCATCGTGCTGGCAACCGTGAAGGGTGATGTCCACGACATCGGCAAGAACCT
>CAZQRR010000166.1:0-4540 GCA_964595675.1 uncultured Rubrivirga sp.
CATCGTCGTCTCCGGGGGTGACGGGCAGTCGGCCACCGTGGGGTCGTCGGTGGGTGGGTCGTTGTCGGTGACGGTGCGCGATGCGTTGGGCAATTCTGTTTCCGGTGCGACGGTGACATTCGCGACGGCCGGTGGACCGGCGACGTCAACGGCTGTCGGCGGCCCGCTGCAAACCAACGGTGACGGCGTCGCAACGATCGACGCGGGTTCATGGACGCTAGGTGCGACGGCTGGCACCTACTCTTTGGCGGTCTTCATCTCGGGTACGGGTACGAGCACGACGTTCACCGCGACGGGTACGGCGGATGTGGCGGATCGGGTGTTGGTGGCGGGGGGTTCTGGTCAGTCGGCGACGGTGGGCACGGCGGTGGCGACTGCTCCGTCGGTGACGGTCGTCGATGAATACGGCAATTCGGTGTCGGGCGTGGTGGTGACGTTTTCTGCTAGTGATGATGGGCGAATCGCGCCTGTTGTTGGAACTGTGACTGCGGTGACGGGTGCCGATGGCTTGGCTGCGGTTGCGACGTGGACGTTGGCCACGGGCTATGGCTTGAATACGTTGACCGCGACGATGGCGACTGGGTCTGTGACGGAGGTGACGTTCACCGCGACGGGTACCGCTGGTCCGCCAGTGCGTTTGCAGTACTCCCCAGGTTGGACGGCCGCGACGACTGTCGCGACGGCGGTCCCTGATGCGCCGGCGGTGGCGGTTGAGGATGCCTTCTTCAATCCGGTTCCGGGCGTGACGGTGTTCTTCTCTCCGAGTGGTGACGGCTCGGTCGAGAGCGTGACTGTTGTCACGGGACTCAATGGTGTGGCTTCGGTGGGTACGTGGACTTTGTCGACGACCGCGGGTGTGAACGATCTCACGGTGACGATGGCCTCGGGGACGTTCACCACGTGGGTCTACACCGCGACGGGTACGGCGGATGTGGCGGATCGGGTGTTGGTGGCGGGGGGTTCTGGTCAGTCGGCGACGGTGGGGACGGCGGTGGCGACTGCTCTGTCGGTGACGGTCGTCGATGAATACGGCAATTCGGTGTCGGCGGCGACGGTGACGTTCGCGACGCTGGGTTCGACGGGTACACCATCGGGCAGCGGGTCGGTGACCAGTGGACCCGATGGCGTTGCGGTGATCCCTGCGGGGTCGTGGACGTTAGGTCAATTTGTGGGCACCTACACATTGGGTGCGTATGCGGTTGGGGGCAGCGCGGGTGCGACGTTCACAGCCGCGGCGACCGCGAGTACCGCGGTGGGGTTGTCGATTGTTTCCGGTGACGATCAATCGGCCGACCAAGGAACAGTGCTGACGAACCTGAGTGTGCGGGTAACGGACGTCTATGGCAACGCAGTTGCCGGTGGCTCGGTCACCTGGGCTAGCCCCTCGGCCGGCACGATCTCCGGCACGTCCGCGACTGCCGATGCCGCCGGCATCGCCTCGATCGGTTCTTGGCGCATCGGCTTGGGCGCCCAAACGCTGGCCGTGTATCTATCCGGAACCTCCACCCAGGTGATCTTCACTGTCACTGGCAACACCTCCGGTGGTGGCGGCGGCGGTGGCGGTTCCTCCGGTGGCGGTTCCTCTGGTGGCGGTGGCGGGGGTTCAAGTGCCGAGATAACCGAGATGCGTCCTGCCGTGGGCCCGATCAGTGGCGGCAACAGTGTGCTCATTCTCGGCTTCGGTTTTTGGGGCGTGAGCGCGGTGAGTATCGGTGGCAAGCCGGTGCTGTCCTACACGGTGATCGACGCAGCCACTATTCGTGCCGTGGTGCCACCGGGGAACGCATTGGGATCCGCTGACGTAATCGTCAACCTTGCGGTGGGCCGGGCCTTTGCTGCCGGCGGGTACGTGTACGTGGCCGACGCTCCTGGTGGTGGCGCGGCTCCCGATCCGCTCGGTCCGACGGGTCAGTTGACCTCGATCAGTCCGGGTCAGGTTGTGGGGACCCTGGGTGGAGTGTCTGTTCCCGTGCGGTCCGCTCCGTCACGAGACCGCCTCCAACTCCAGGTCAACGGTGCCGAATTCACCATGAATGTCCGCGCCACCCAGTTCGGTGGGGGTGCTGCGGAGGTGACCGCCAACGGGACTGTGCGCATTCAAGCCGGACAGCGCGTGCAGGTGACAGGGACCGGCTACGCGCCCGGATCGGTGGTGCAAGTGTTCGCGAGCAACCCGTTGCGCGCGCTCGGCACGTTGACCGTCGGGCCGGACGGATCCTTTGACGGCTCCGTGGCAGTTCCTGCAGATATGCAATCTGGTCCGGGTGCGTTGCAGATCAACGGAGTTGCGCGATCGGGTGCGGTGCGGTCGGTGACCCTCGGCGTGGATGTCCGTGCCGCGGCAGTTACTTCGGGCAAGAAACTGAGTACGACCGTCTACTTTGCGTCCGGGTCCACGACGTTGCGCGCTAGTCAGCGGGCGAAGTTACGCCGGTTGCTTGCTCAGGTGCCGAGCCGGTCCGTGGTCGAGGTGGTGGCGCGGGGATTCGCGCCGGCGCGCGTCCCGGCCGGGGATGCCGCCCAAGCGCGTGCACGAGCCGATGAGGTCATCGCATTCATGCAGGCTGCCGGCCTCGATGGCGAGGGCTACGCCAGTGGCACCGGTCGCACCAGCAAGGCGGGCAAGGCCTCCCGGCGGGTGGCCGTGACACTTCGGTACACCCAGGGCTCGCAGGTGAGCGCGCGAGCAATCGAGGCTTTGCCGGTGGGAGCCGATCGCTTGGATCACGCGCTTCGCGGGTCCGGGCTGGTGGCACCGTTGGAGGTACTCTCACCGGGTGGCTACTTCCGCCGATGAGCGGCACCTCGGCGTGCTGGAGAGCATCCGCCTATCGCTGAGGCTGCTGACCAAGCGGGACCGGCGCATCCTGGGCGTCGTCGTTGTCGTTCAGTCGTCGTTGTCCCTACTCGACTTGGTGGCTGTGGCGATGATCGGCATCGTGGCGGCAGTAGCCGGCACCGCAGCCACCGGCAACCCCCCTGCGGTGGTGGCATCGCTGATCGATCGCTTGGACCTGTCCGGCACGGATCCGCTGGTGCTGGCGATAACCCTGGCTGCGATCGCCGGCGTGCTGATGCTGGTCAAGAGCGCGCTGAGCTTCTTGCTCACCCGTCGCGCGTTCGTGTTCTTGGCCAATCGGCAGGCGATGATCTCCAGCCGTTTGGCCGAGAGCCTGCTGCGTCGGCCGCTGTTACAGGTGCAGAACCGGTCAAGTCAAGAGATGGGCTACTCGCTCACGCGAGGAGTGAACTCCCTGACCATGGGGGTGGTCGGGCAGGCTGTCGTCCTCGTTGGAGAGGCGTCGCTGATCTTGGTGTTGGGGATCGGTCTGGTAGTGATCGATCCTGTGGTCGCCGTCTTCGCGATCGCCTTCTTCGGCCTGCTGGCCTTCCTGCTCCACAAGATCCTCGCCACTATCGGGTCCCGACTGGGTCAGCGGTCGCAGGATGCCGAGATCGATTCGTTGAACTCCATCCAGGAAGTCCTGCGCTCCTACCGTGAAGTGACCGTGTCCGGGCGCAGTGTGTTGCACGTGGAGGAATTCAAGGACCTGCGCTGGGCGGCGGCTAGCGTCCAAGGAACCTTGATGGTGGTCAGCCAGATCTCCAAGTACTCATTCGAGCTAGCGATGATCGTTGGCGGCGCGCTGCTCGCACTGTCCCAGGTGCTCACAAAGGACGTCGCTGCGGCGGTGGCGGTGATTGCGGTGTTTCTCGCGGCATCCTCGCGGATCATGCCCTCGATCCTTCGGCTGCAGGACGCTGCTTTCTCGATCCGGGGGAGCTCGGCCACCGCGGGCAAGACGTTCGCGTTGGTCCGGGAACTAGAAGTCACCGCCGAGGACGGCGAGAGCAGGCAGCAACTGCCCGAGCAGGTGCTGCACCGGGTGCTGGAGGGAATCGGCGACGGGCACGCCGGCTTCACCTCCCGGATCGAGGTGCGTGATGTGACCTTCGGGTACCCGGGGGCCGAGGCACCCACCATCGACCACCTCAGCGTGACGGTGGAGGCGGGGACCTCGTTGGCCCTGGTCGGCCCGACGGGTGCGGGGAAGTCCACCGCTGCGGATCTGATGCTCGGGGTGCTGGCTCCCGACAGTGGCAATGTGGAGGTATCCGGCTTGCCGCCGCTGGAGGCGATCGAACGTTGGCCCGGTGCGATCGCCTACGTGCCGCAGGATGTGGCGGTCTCCAACGCCGACATCCGGCGCAACGTGGCACTGGGTCTGCCCGCCGAGGCGATCGACGACGAATTGGTCTGGGAGGCGCTGCGCCGGGCGCACCTGGCCGAGGTGCTGATCAGCCAGCGCGAGGGACTGGACACGATGGTGGGGGAGCGCGGCATCAAGCTCAGCGGCGGTCAGCGTCAGCGGCTAGGCCTGGCGCGCGCGCTGTATTCGCGGCCGCAGTTGCTGGTGCTGGATGAGGCGACCAGTGCCCTGGACGCCGAGACCGAAGCCGCCATCGCGGCGAGCATCGCCGAGTTGTCCGGATCAACCACGCTGGTGATCATCGCCCACCGGTTGGCCACCATCCGCAC
>CAZQRR010000167.1:0-1125 GCA_964595675.1 uncultured Rubrivirga sp.
GAGGACTTCCTGGAGTCCTTGGAGAAAGGCGAGGTTCAAGACCTCACCTTGATCATCAAGGGCGACGTCTCCGGTTCGGTGGAAGCCCTCGAAGACGCACTGACCAAAATCGACGTGGGCGACGACGTCAACCTGCGGGTCATCCACCGCGGCGTGGGTGCCATCACCAAGAACGACGTCACGCTCGCGAGTGCATCGAAGGCGATCATCATCGGCTTCAACGTGCGCCCCGAAGGCAAGGTGGCCGAGTTCGCCGCAGCCGAAGGCGTGGATGTTCGCTACTACAGCGTGATCTACCAGGCGATCGACGAGATCGAGGCTGCGCTGAAGGGCATGCTGAAGCCCGAATACGAGGAAGTGCAGTTGGGCACCGCGGAGGTTCGCGAGGTGTTCAAGTCCTCGAAGTTCGGCACGATCGCCGGTTGTTTGGTGCAGTCCGGTGAGGTCAAGCGCAACGCCAAGGCGCGCTTGGTCCGTGATGGTGCCGTCGTGGCTGAGAACTTGTCCATCGCGACGTTGCGACGTTTCAAGGACGACGTCACCGAGGTCCGGGAAGGGTTCGAGTGCGGTATCAACCTCGGCTCCTACCAGGATGTGAAGGTCGACGACGTCATCGAGACGTACGAGATGCGTGAGAAGCCGCGGGCGAAGTAGCCCGCGGCACTTCACGGTTTCGCGCACGTCAGATCCCCACCATTGCACTGGCTAAGGAGTAGTCATGGCGAACGTCGCCCGTCAACGGCGTCTAGCCGAGCGCATCCAGCACATCGTCGCCGAGATGCTCGAACTGCGGATCAAGGATCCGCGGCTGGGTTTCATCACCATCACCGATGTGCGGGTCACGCCGGATCTTCGTGAGGCGTCGATCTTCTACACGGTCCTCGGAGATGCCGATGAGCAGGCCTCGACCGCTGCAGCATTGGCCTCGGCTTCGGGTGTGATCCGTAGCGAGGTGGGAAAGCAGACGGGTATCAAGTTCACGCCCACCTTGGAGTTCATCCCCGACGCCGTGCCCGAGAACGCCCGACATGTCGAAGAACTGCTCGCGCAGGCCGCCGCCGCCGATGCCGCCGTCCACGAACAGGCGGCGCACGCGCAATTCGCCGGTGATCCCGATCCCTACCG
>CAZQRR010000167.1:1225-4515 GCA_964595675.1 uncultured Rubrivirga sp.
CGAGGACGAACGCGAGGACGAGCACATCGAGGGCAACGAAGCCACTGCCTGATGAAGCGCAAGGATGATCCCCCGCTCGCCGGGGTGCTGCTGATCGACAAACCGGCTGGTCTCACCTCGCACGACGTCGTGGGTCGAGTGCGCAAGGCGCTGGGGCTGCGAAGGGTCGGTCACGCCGGAACGTTGGATCCGATGGCCACCGGGGTGCTAGTGGTGGGGGTGGGACCCAGCACTCGGCTCCTGGGGATCGTGGGTGGCCAGGACAAGGAGTACGAGGCGACCATCCGCTTGGGGGTGTCGACCCGCACCGACGACCGCGAGGGCGAGGAGATCTCCCGCGCCGACGTCGCCGATCTTGCTGCGGTCACCGACGAGCGGATAGCCGGATCTGTCAATGGCTTCATCGGTGTGATCCAGCAGCGACCCAGCGCCGTGAGCGCGGTGAAGATCGCCGGCAAGCGCGCCTACGAGCGGGTGCGATCCGGCGAAGACGTCGAACTGCCAACGCGACAGGTGCGAATTGCCAATTTCGACGTGCTGGACGTTCGCCGAGGCGATGGCTTCATCGACGTGGACGTGCGGGTGGAGTGCTCGGCGGGCACCTACATCCGTGCCCTCGCGCGGGACCTCGGCGCCGCGCTGGGCGTCGGTGGTCACCTCACCGCACTGCGGCGCACCCGGTCCGGTGATGTGCGGGTGGCGGAGTGCATCGATGTGGACGAGGTTGCCGCACAGTCCCTCGTGCCGCCGGCCAACCTCGCGCGGCGAGAACTCACCTGCATGGACATCGACGAGGCGACCACGCGGCTGGCTCGCCACGGATCGCCACTGTCCATACCCATCGCCCAGGATGAGATCGTCGCGTTGATCGGTCCCGGAGAGGACCTCGTGGCGATCGTCACCGCGCAGGGTGGGCGGATCAGGTACGTGGCGGGGTTTGCGCCAGCGGTCGGTCCGGCAGCCCCCGAGTCAAAGGCATCCCGAGCACACTGACGACGAACACGATCCCCAGGCCCACCCGCAGCGCCTGCAGTTTGCTCGCCGCGTACTCCTGGACGACCAACTCGGTCTGTTCCGTCGACACCCCCTGGGCCTGCAGGAGCTCGGTGGCCTGCTGGAGGGTGATCACCTGAACTCCGCTGGCCGACGCCTCTTGCACGCCCTCTTGCAAGGCGTCGTTGATCTGCGCGTTCTGGGAAACCGACGTGGTGAAGGTCGCGGCCAGTCCGATGAAGACCGCAGTGCCGGCAAGCGCAACGCCGAGGGAGGAGCCGAGGTTCTGCGCCGTCCCCTGCAGCCCGCCGATCTCGTTACCTCGGGATTCGTCGGCGGCGGAGAGATTCACGTTGCCGATCTGCGAAATGGCAAGACCGACGCCGGTGCCGATGACGGCCATGGCGATGGCGAATAGCACTCCGCGGGCCTGCGGGGTGATGGCGCCGATGAGGAAGAGCAATCCCAGACAGGCGGTGGCGATACCGATGCGGATCAAGGTTCGCGGCGCGTAATGCATCGCCAAACGGGATCCGACGAGAGCCATCACGAACAACGCGAGGGACAGTGGCAGCATTCGAATGCCGGACTGCAGGGCGTCGAGGTTCAGCACCGTTTGCAGGTACAACGGCAACACGAAGAACGTGCCAGCCACGATGAAGTACAAGATCAGTTGCGATGCCAGCCCGGCCCGTAAGGTCGCGATACCGAAGAGATCGATGCCCACTAGCGGTTCGCGGCCACGGCCGATGATGTGTCTCTCCCACGCCACGAAGCCCCACAGGATCATCAGTCCGACCAGGACGAGCGGAATCGTCGGCGAGAAGCCGAAGACTTCGAACGGTGGATCCAAGGCGGCGATGAACCCCCATGAGCTGGCCGAGACCAAGGCCAACACCACCACTCCCATGCCGCTGGCTGACAGAAGGACGCCGGTGATGTCGAACCGACCCCTTGCCGCGGTCAGCGGTAGGTCCTTGACCTTGCCGCTTAACGGAAGGATCGCGATCAAGATGATGAACGTCTCGGCGGCGAAGACCCAACGCCAGGAGAATTCGCTGGTCACCCAACCGCCGATGAGCGGACCCGCAGCGGCCGCTGCTCCGGCGATACCGCCCAGGAGGGCGTACGCGATGGCGCGATCGCGACCGCTGTAGTTGACCGCTGCCAATGCGGCGATCGCGGGTATCACCAGCGCGGCACCGATGCCTTCGATGATGGACCAGCCGAAGAACAACATTGCGAATCCGCCGGCGAGTGCTGTGGTCAGCGAACCGACCGCGTAGATGATGCAGCCGATCACGAAGGCGCGGCGGCGGCCGATGCGTGCACCGATCCCGGCGCCGGCCAGCATGAGCGCGGCCATGGTCAACGTGAACGTCGCGATGGCCAACTGCATAGAACTGACCGTCGTGTCCAAATCCATCACCACCGCGGTGATGGACACGTTCATGACGGTCCCGTCGATCACCATCACGAATTGCGCAAGACCCAGTACGCAGATGGGCAGCCACTTGCGCATGGGGGCACGCTAGTTGATCGAATCCCTCGACGACGTCGGCAGTTGCAGCATGGCCAGGTCGGAAGCCATCGGCGTATCCGATCAATGGGTCAATAGGCTGGAGAACGTGGAACCGCGGGTGGCGATCATCGGGGTGTTCGATGGTGTGCACCGCGGTCACCAGGCCGTCATCGCCCAGGCACGAGCATTGGCAGCAGACGGGGAGGTAGTGGCCATCACCTTCGATCCGCACCCACGTCGGGTGCTGGATCCGGAGTTCGCCCCGGTGATGCTGGCCACGATGGACGAACGCATCGATGCGCTCCACGATTCCGGCGTGGACGACGTCGTGGTCGTTCCCTTCACCGCCGACCTCAGCCAAGTCACGCCGCGGGAGTTCACCGAGGAGTTCATCGTGCGTCGCGCCGCGGCGAACCATGTCGTCGTGGGGGAGAACTTCCGCTTCGGTCGTGGGGCGGCCGGCGACGTCACCACCCTTCGCTCGCTGGGCGATCAATTGGGGTTCACCGTCCACGCGCTTCCGCTTCGGGGTGACGCTTCGCGCTTTTCGTCCAGTCGCGTACGGCAAGCACTCGCCGATGGCGACCTCGCTCAGGTCGCATTCGTGCTCGGACGCCCCTTCACCTACCGCGGCGTGGTGGTGCACGGTGATCACCGGGGACGGACCCTCGGCGTCCCCACCGCGAATATCGAGGTGAGTGCCGACCGAGCCGCCCCGGCCGACGGCGTATACGCCGGGTGGGTGCGGGTGTTGGAAGGAACGTGCCCGAGGATG
>CAZQRR010000168.1:0-4487 GCA_964595675.1 uncultured Rubrivirga sp.
CGAACGAGGAGTCCATCTGTAGTCCGGCCATGGCTTCCTTGACCTCACCGATCCATGTACGAAGCTTCGGCGCCTCGCCACGAACTGCCGTGGCCGAGGTGCGCAGGAAGTTCGACACAGATACCCCGGGGATCTCAACCGGGTATTGCATGGCCAAGAACAGACCCGCGCGGGCCCGCTCATCGACGCTCATGTCCAGTACATCCTGGCCATCGAGGGTGATCGATCCGCTGGTCACGACGTACTTCGGGTGGCCGGCGATCACGTACGCCAAGGTCGACTTGCCGCTGCCATTGGGCCCCATGACCGCCTGGATCTTGCCCGACTCGACGGTCAGGTCGACGCCCTTGAGGATCGGCGTCTCGCCAGCGTCGGTAACAACGCTCGCGTGTAGGTCCTTGATTTCCAGCGTGCTCATTTCATTTCCTTACGTCGATGGATTGAAGCTATTGAGTTGACAAGTCACGTAGTTGCTAGCTGGGGACGAGGATCGATGAGGACGCGCGCACTGTCCCCTTCGCCGTCGATGACTACCGTGTAGGTGGGCACTGGTTGCACCGCCGGCGGCGATAGTGGCTTGCCGGTTCTGAGATCGAATTGCGATCCGTGCAGCCAGCATTCGAGTGTGCAGCCCTCCACCTCGCCCTCGGAAAGGTCGACGTCGGCGTGGGAGCATTTGTTGCCGATGGCGAACACGCCCTCATCGCAACGCACGAGGGCGATGTCCTGACCGTCGGCCTCCACTTTGCGCACAGTGTCCGCGGGAAGTTCGCCCAATGCGCAGACGTCTACGAGGCTTTCGTCGTTCACACGCCCACCTCGTCGAGCTCCCAGCTCTCCATACCGATGCGCTCCTCGATACGACGCAGCACGTCTGCTCGCAGTGATTCGTCCGCAACCTTGTCCAGCACGTCGACGAAGAAGCCGCGGACTACGAGTTGCCGCGCCAAGGCCTCCGGAATGCCGCGCGATTGCAGGTAGAACAGTTGCTCGTCGTCGAACCTGCCGGTGGCACTCGCATGCCCGGCACCGACGACATCGCCGGTCTCCAGTTCCAGATTCGGCACCGAGTCGGCGCGCGGCCCATCGTTCAATAGCAGGTTGCGGTTCATCTCGTACGTCTCGATACCTACCGCCTCCCTGCGGACCAGAACGTCGCCTATCCACACGGTGTGCGTGTTCTTGCCGGACAGTGCCCCTTTGAACACCACATTGCTCTTGCAGTGGGGTTCGTTGTGATCCACGAAGAGTCGGAACTCCTGGAACTGCTCGTCCGTGGCCAAGAATGCGCCCAACATCTGCGCCGTTCCTCCGGGCCCGGCGTACCGGACCGACGGCGAAAGGCGGACGAAAGCTCCGCCCAGGGTGATGGACAGTCCCAGGAACGTCGCGTCCCGTCCCACGGTGGTTGCCCATTGCCACAGGTGGCGGCTGGTCAGCGGACCGTCGAACATAGCCAGGACTGTGAGATCGGCCTGGTCCCCGACATTGGTGATGATCACGCCGTTGACGTCGACGGTGAGGTCATGCCGCAGCACCACAGTGGCCTTGGAGAAGGCACCGGCATCGATCTCGACACGGCCGTAGTTGCCGCCTTGGGCGCCGGACAGATCGACCACGATCACGTCCGAGGCGACATGCTCGGCAGGGATGGCGATCTGGACGACCTGGTCGGCCCGAGACCTGGCGAGGGCCGACGGCCGGTCGATCGCGTGCCACTGTGCCGCCTGCTCGACCCCACTCGACTCTTCGCCGGCTGCGGCGCGGACTGTGACGCAGTCGCCCTCGGCTGCTCCGATGCTCGGCCAGTCCTGCTCCTGGAAGAAGTCCGCGATCTTCGCGATCGGAGTGAACCTCCACTCCTCTTCACGACCGTTCGGCACCTCGTGCTCATGAGGATCGTTCGAGATGACCCGGGGGGCCAAGTCGGACGGGGGCACAGTGGTGTTGCTCAACCGACTGCTCCTTCCATCTGCAGTTCGATCAAGCGGTTCAACTCCAGCGCGTACTCCATTGGGAGCTCGCGCGCGATGGGCTCGACGAAACCGCGGACGATCATCGCCATTGCCTCGTCCTCATTGAGTCCGCGCGACATCAGGTAGAACAATTGATCCTCACTGACCTTCGAGACCGTAGCCTCGTGACCCATGGAGACGTCGTCCTCACGGACATCTACGTACGGGTAGGTATCCGAGCGCGAGATGTCGTCGACCAGCAAGGCATCGCACTTGACCGTGCTCTTGGAGTGGTGCGCACCCTCTTGGACCTGCACCAGGCCTCGGTACGAAGTACGTCCACCACCACGGGCGACGGACTTCGAGACGATGGTCGACGACGTATACGGTGCCGCGTGAACCATCTTCGCGCCGGCGTCTTGATGCTGCTTCTCGCCAGCGAACGCGACAGACAGCGTCTCCCCCTTGGCGTGCGGACCCGTCATCCACACGGCCGGGTACTTCATGGTGACCTTCGAACCGAGGTTGCCGTCGATCCACTCCATAGTGGCGCCCTCGTGGGCAATCGCACGCTTGGTCACGAGGTTGTACACGTTGGTAGACCAGTTCTGAATTGTCGTGTAACGACAGCGTGCGCCCTTCTTCACGATGATCTCCACCACCGCGGAGTGCAGCGAATCCGAGGAGTAGATCGGTGCCGTGCAGCCCTCGACGTAGTGAACGTAGGCATCTTCGTCGACGATGATCAGCGTGCGTTCGAACTGCCCCATGTTCTCGGTGTTGATGCGGAAGTAGGCCTGCAGCGGAATCTCGACGTTCACACCCTTGGGTACGTAGATGAATGAGCCACCCGACCACACCGCGGTGTTCAGTGCGGCGAACTTGTTATCGCCGACCGGGATCACCGAACCGAAGTACTCGCGAAAGACATCCTCGTGCTCTCGCAGGCCGGTGTCGGTGTCCAAGAACAGGACACCCTGCTCCTCGAGGTCCTCGCGGATAGCGTGATAGACCACCTCGGACTCATATTGCGCAGCAACGCCAGCGATCAATCGCTGCTTCTCTGCCTCGGGGATACCGAGTTTGTCGTAAGTGTTCTTGATGTCCTCGGGCAGTTCATCCCAACTGGTTGCCTGCTTTTCGGTGGAGCGAACGAAGTACTTGATGTTGTCGAAATCGATGCCGGAGAGATCCGAGCCCCAACCGGGCATTGGCTTCTTTTCGAACAGCCGCAGACCCTTAAGCCGCAGGTCGAGCATCCACTCGGGCTCATTTTTCAGAGCGGAGATGTTGCGCACCACGTCCTCATTGAGGCCACGCCGAGCAGTAGCGCCGGCGTCGTTGGCGTCGCGCCATCCGTACTCGTAGTTTCCGAGCTCAGCGATCGTCGCTGCTTGCTCGTCGGCTGTGGTGCTCATCAGCTCACCTTCTCTTCCAGATTGATTTCAACGGTGGTACGTGCAGTCGACCGATCTTGCGGGCCGTTCGGGATGACCGTCGTGCAGATTCCATCCCCGTGAGCCAAGGTTGCCAACCGGGTGACATGACGTCCGAGCACGGCACTCAACGCGGCGGTCTCGGCCTCACACAACTCGGGAAACTCCCCAGCCGCATCCACCACGGGGCAGTGATGCATGCACAGTTGCGCGCCTTCATGCGACAAGGGCTCCACGGTTGCAGCGAAACCTTGATCACTCAAGTGGTCGGCGATGTCGTGCACCGACACCGGAACTCCGTCGACTCTGCGTGTGACGCCCGACACGATCCGATCCGCTCGTTCGGCGGCAAAGGCCGCGACAGCTTCACGGCCGTCGCGTTCGGCCATGAAACGCAGAGCTTCGAGAGCCAAGGTGTCGTAAGCCTGATCGCAGGCGGCTCGCCCGGCGGTGGTGAGGGTGAAAACCTGACTCGGACGGCCCCGCCGCGGGTCGGGATCGGGGCCGAATGGGGCGCGGTCGAGTGCCTGAACCAGACCCGTGTCCTGCAGCGCACGCATCGGACGACGTACGGCGGCCGCTGAGATTCCCAGTGCTTGCGCGATGGCCGACGCGGTGGATGGCCCACGCTCTGCCAGACAGCGGGCGACACGCTCGGCGGCTTCCGTCGGGAATTTCACAACATCATTGTGACGTAATTACATCGGACTGCAACCGGGGGGTCGGGACCTAGACTCGCGCGGTGCTGGGAATGGGTGCTCGATGAGCCTGGAGGAGGTCCTGCTTTCTGCTCAGCGGCTCACCATTCGCTTCGCAGGAGGGGTCACGGCACTCCGTGCCGTGGACCTGGAGATCCCCGATTCCGGGATCACCTGCTTGTTGGGGGCCAATGGAGCCGGGAAGACAACCTTGCTGGAGAGCGCAGCCGGCTTGACCACCCCCACGGAAGGTCGGTTGTTCGTTCGGGGACGGGCGCCCGGATCCATTGCCAACCGGCTCTCCATCGGGGTCATGCTGCAAGACGGTGGCCTCCCCGGAAGTGCTCGGCCACGCGACTTCCTGAGGTACATCGCCCGCCTCTACCCCCACCCCCGGG
>CAZQRR010000169.1:0-4450 GCA_964595675.1 uncultured Rubrivirga sp.
ACGACGCGTACCGCGTCTAGAAAGTAAGCACGACGCGTACCGCGTCTAGATGGAACCGGTGATTCAACGCGTGATGCGCTGCGCTGCTTCCAGTAGTGCGCGGGTGCTCTCGATGGCTTCGGTGAGTTTGCGGACCGCTGCATCGTCACCTCGCATTTGGGCGGCGGCGAGGTCGGCCTCCTGACGCGCGAGCGCGTCGGTGAACGCATTGGCGGTGGATTCGGCTCGAGCGCGCTTCTCGGGGTCCTCGCGCTCCCAGGCATTCGACTCGGCCTTGCGAACGGCGTCTTCGACCTTCTTCAAGCGGCCTTCGAGGCGTGCGCGCTCGTTTCGGGGAAGATCACCCGCCTTGTCCCACTGTTCTTGGATCGAGCGCAACTGCTTCTTGATGGATGAAAGGTCGGACCCCCCGGTGATGGGCACCAATGCCTCGGCCTTGACGACCAAGGCTTCCTTCACTTCGACGTTGGGCGCCAGTTCGGCATCCTTGGCAGCATCGGCGGCCTTCATGGCGTCGTAGAAGGAGTCCTGCGCCGCCTTGAACTTCTTCCAGAGCTTGTCCTCGTCTGAACGAGATGTGCGGGGCGCACGCTTCCAGTCGTCCATCAGCTTCTTGAGCGATCGTGTGGTGGGACCCCAGTCGGTCGATTGAGCGAGTTTCTCCGCCTGCGCGATGAGTTCGCGCTTCTTGGCCACCGCCTCCTTGCGCTGCACATCGAGTTCGGCGAAGTGCGCGCGACGACGCTTGTCGAAGGACGCCCGTGCGCCGCTGAGACGCTTCCACAGTTCCTGTTCGAGTGCCCTGTCGGATCGGGGGAGTGCCTTCCATTCCTCGACCATGGCGGCGAAACGCTCGGTCGTGGCCTTCCACGCGTTCGAATCTGCGAGCTTCTCGGCCTCCGCGACGAGTTCGGTGCGTGCGGCCTTGGCCTGCTCGCGCAATTTCTCGCGGTGCTCAGCCTGGCGGGCCGCTGCTGCCTGCTGCTCGGTCTCGGCTGCAGCGACTTTGCGTTGGAGTGCTTCGACGTCCCCCACGAACGATCGCTCGGCAAGTCCTGCCTTGACCTTCTCGATGACCGCTAGGGCTTGATCGGGCTTGGCTCGACCGTCGGCTAGGCGCACGGTGATGAGGTCGATCTCCACCACGAGGTCGTCGTACTTGCGCGCGAAGAACGCCAAACCCTCTTCCGGGGTGCCGGCCGCGTACTGACCTACGACCAGCTCGCCCTCAGGGGCCTTCAAGTAGACGGTGCCGTCAGGATCTACGCGACCGAACGCCATGCTCGGGCTGGGGGTGGCCGGCGACGGTGCTGGTGCCGAGGGCGAAGGCATGGGACGACGTAGCGCGGCGGGGGTGGGAATCGACGGAGCGCTGCCCTGTGCGTCGTTGGTCATCTCGTCACCTCCTGTCCCGTTTCCTGTCCTGCTTGGCTCGTGGTGGTTGGTTGGGCCCGTCGTCCCGGGCCGAAGGTCGGCCTGAGGTCAGTCTGTCAGTGCACAGGCTCGTGGCTAGCCGGCGGCGCTAACTGTTGCAGATTCGATAACCACGGGCTGCGCTGGCAGTCCATCCCCGCCACCATCGGCGGTCCCGGCGGCAGCGATCGCCTGGATCACATCCAGGCCCTGGGTGATCTGGCCCCAGATGGTGTAGCCGGACGGCAATGTGGTGTCTTCATAGACCAGGAAGAACTGTGAGCCCGCTGTTCCCGGGCCGGCGTTGGCCATCGCGACCGTGCCGGCCGGATAGTTGGCCTCACCCTCGGCAGGCAGATTCTCGTCTGGCAGTTGGTAGCCCGGGCCGCCGGTTCCGTTGCCCGCTGGGTCGCCGCACTGCAAGACGAAGATGCCGGCGGTCGTCAGTCGGTGGCACGCCGTGGCGTTGTAGAAGCCGGTGTCGGCAAGGAAGGCGATCGATGCGACGGTCGCCGGTGCGTCGTCGGCGAGTAGGTCGATCACGATGTCGCCGCAGTTGGTCGTCAAGGTCACGGTCCCCGAGGTCGCCGATCCGGGGTCGGGGGCGGTGTCGAAGGACAGGTCGTCGGCCCTTACCGGCACGGGCTCCGAGCATGCATCCACGACGGATTCACCCGCTTGGATCTCGTCAGCCAGCTGGTCGACGGCCTCGTCGATCGTGTCACCGGACTCGGCGACGGTGTCGTCGTTACTCCCGAGCAGCGAGATGACCGCCCAGCCACCCCCGGCGAGGACGAGCGCGCCGATGACCACGATCGCGATGAGCCGCTGACGGGACTTGGCCTTGGCCTCCCGCTCGGCGCGACGAGCCTGCTGCCGCTCGAACTTGGCGCGGGCCACTTCACGTTCGCGTCGATTCGACGAGGTCATGGGTCTCCTGGTGGTGAGTGGGCTTGATCGGACGTGCCGGCGCACGAGTCTAAAGGCATGCTTCGCCGTGGCTAGGCTGAGAGGGCTGTGGCCGGTATCGGACGCGCAGGCCGATCTCGAGCATGAGTCCGAAGCAGGAGGAACAGTGTTCATCAGGGGATTCGCAGCGGGCTCGTGGTCCACGAACTGCTACGTCCTCGCCTCGGGCCCCGGCGAGCCGTGCATCATCGTCGATCCGGGTCAGGAGAGCATCGACCGCGTGCACGAGATCGTCCGGGAGAACCGCCTCGCGCCGGCAGCCGTGGTGCTGACCCACGGACATGTGGATCACGTGTGGAGCGTGGCTCCGGTGAGCCGCGACTTCGACATCCCGGCATACATCCACACCGCCGATCGGTACCGGCTCGCCGATCCGGCCGGCAGCAGCCTGGTTGCAGCCCGCGAACAGCTCCTGTCCATGACCAAGGACTCGCTGGAATTGACCGAGCCGTCCGATGTTCGACTCTTGCCACAAGGCGGTGCCACCGTCGAGATCGCCGGAATCAGCCTGGGTGTTCGCCACGCACCGGGGCACACCGAGGGTTCGGTGGTATTCGAGGTGCCGCGCGCTGACGACGCCAACATGCTGCTGTCCGGCGACGTTCTGTTCCAGGGCTCCATCGGTCGCACGGACCTGCCCGGAGGCAGTTCGGTTGCAATGGAAGAGAGTCTTCGCAGCATCATCTGGCCGATGGACGATCAGGTGCTGGTGCTGCCGGGGCACGGTTCCCAGACCACCATCGGAGCCGAGCGCAGGACCAACCCGTATCTACAGGCTGCGGCCGCTGGCGCTGTGAGCGATCCCCCAACACGGGGCATGTGAGGGGGAACTCGGTCGTGGTCGAATTCCAAGCACCCAAGGGAGTACCGGAGTACTTCCCCCCGCGTTCGAGTGCGTTCCTCGCGGTACGTGATTGTCTGGCCTACCCGGCGAGGCACGCTGGTTACGGATACATCGAACTTCCCGTCTTCGAGGACACCGCCCTCTTCGTCCGTGGCGTTGGGGAAAGCACCGATGTGGTGAGCAAGGAGATGTACACCTTCACCGATCGCGGGGACCGCTCCTTGTCGCTGCGGCCGGAGGGTACGGCCGGGGTGATGCGCGCGATCGTGGAGAACCGGCTGGACAAAGGACCGCTGCCGGTGAAGTTGTGGTATGCCGGAGCGTTCTTCCGCGCCGAGCGCCCCCAGCACGGTCGCTATCGGCAACTGCAGCAGGTGGGGATCGAAGCAGTGGGCGGCGATGATCCGGCGCTCGATGCTGAAGTGATCGCGCTGGCCGATGAGGCCTATCGGCGTCTTGGCTTGCGGCAGTACCGGCTCGACCTCACGAGCCTGGGATGCGCGCAGTGTCGACCGGCCTACCGGGAAGTACTGATGGGCTTCTTGTCCGAGCTGGACCTCGATGAGCCGACGCGAGCGCGCGCCTTTGTCAACCCACTTCGAGTCCTGGACGACAAGCGCCCGGAGGTGATCGAGCAGATGACGAACGCGCCGTTGATGGTCGACCACCTGTGCGCGGACTGCTCGTCGCACTACGACTCCGTGCGCGGCTTCTTGTCCGATGCCAATGTGACCTGGCAGGAGGCACCGCGGTTGGTTCGCGGGCTCGACTACTACACCCGAACAACCTTCGAATTCACTCACGCTTTGCTGGGCGCCCAATCCGGCATCGGTGGAGGGGGTCGCTACGACGGGTTGATGGAGTCCGTGGGTGGCGACTCACTCTCGGGTATCGGTTTCGGCTTGGGAACCGACCGAACTCTGCTGGCCTGCGAAGCAGAAGGCATAGAAGTGGGTGCAGGTCCGCGCGTGGACGTCTTCGTGGTGCCGATCGGCGATCAGGCGCGTCACGTAGCGGTGCGCCTCCTGACCGTCATGCGGGACGCAGGCGTGCGCTGCGACATGGCGTATGGCAGCAGAGGTCTGAAGGGATCGATGAAAGCCGCGGACAAGAGCGGTGCGCCCGTGGTGCTCATCATCGGCGAGGACGAAGTGGGCGCCGGCAGCGTGCAGGTGAAGGATATGCAGCAAGGAACCCAGCAGACCGTGTCCCAAGATGAGGTGA
>CAZQRR010000170.1:0-4448 GCA_964595675.1 uncultured Rubrivirga sp.
CCTGGCGGACGGCCTCGGGCACCGCCGATACCGACTGCGGGGCCACGAGCAACGCACCGATCAGGGAGCCGACCAAGATCCCGCCGAACCCGAACCTGTTTCGCATGTTCATACCGCACCAATCGTCAGCAGACGCCCGGCGAAAAGGGTCATCGAAATCACGTTAAAGCAGAGGAAGGACCGTGTCACGGTTTCGGATTCCGGGCGCGAAGAAAAACATGCGCGAGAGCTAATGGCGCCTGGTTTTCTCCGATTGCGGGACGGTGACCAGGAGTTGGCAGCCCCCGCGCGAAAGCGGACGGAGGGTTAGTCGGGCCGGGCTCCTGCCGATCGTTGACAAGCCCAATCCCGGCTCTCCTTCGGCACGGAGGCCAACCCCGTCGTCGGACACACTCACCTCGATCACGTCATCCTCCACAGCAATGTGGACGTCGATATGCGTCGCGCACCCATGGGTGACTGCATTGTTGATGCCCTCCTCGACGATCTCGAAGAGCCAGATGCCCAGCGCCGGATCATGTGCTGCCGCATCGAATGCCCGCCGGTCACTCGTCAGTGACACTTCGGCGAGCCCATGCCAGCGTTCCACGAGCTGAGCGAGGCGGTCAGGCAGCGCTCGGTCGCCCGTGAATTTCCCGTCGACAACCGCCGTGAGGTCAGCCACGACCTGATCCAGGATCGCCTGAGAGCGCTCCCGGGTGTCGGCGGCAACGCCTCCTACGCCGGCAGTCCCGGCGTCGAGTTTCAACAGCATGGCCACTGCAGCAAGGCGACCCTGGACTGGTCCATGCAGCAGGAGCGCAACCCGTCGCTTCTCCGCAGCGAGTTCCTCCTGAAGGCCAGCGTTGATGCCGATAATCTCCTCCTGCACTACCTCGAGCTCGTCAGCCTGTGCAGCGATCCCGTGAAGATGACGCTCCATCGATGCACCCAACATGGCAAGGATGAAGACGATCCCCGCCAACGAGATCAGCGGCACGGGCGAAGCCAGACGTTCAGGCAGCTGGCCGACGGCGGCGAAGGTGCCGACTCCGATGATGGCAGATCCTGCCGTCCAGCACACTGTCCAAAGCGTGGCGCGCGAACGAGCCACCTTTCGGGTTTGGGTGACAGCGCCCAGCCCAAGCATCCCGAGGATCGCGCAGATGCAGACGAGGATCGGGAGCCCTGGGTCGTCCGGAGGCCCGGTGAGTACCAACGGTGCCAACGTCGCCCCAAAGACGAGCGCCGACCAGCGGATCGAGATCAGCAGTGGTTGCCGGCGCTCGAGGGGTGGCGCCAACACGGCTTGCGGGCGAGCAGGCTCCTGGTCAGACTCTCGGAACGTGGGGAGATCCGACACTTGATGACTTGCATCCCTTATGACTCCCTGAGAGTAAGCCTCGGCGATCTGCGACAGGCGAACAAGACGGACCCCTGTTGTCCGGCCATTCAACTCTCCGAGCTCTGCCTGGAGTCGGCGCATATGCGGCAGGACCTGATCGACAATGATGGTTCGCACGCGGGCTCGAATATCCTCCAGGTCAGTCCGTGCCGCTGAACGGAGTGCAAGGAGCCGTGCGGTCGAGGTCCGAAGTTCGGCGACAGAGACGACCCAATAGTCGCGCAGGCCGAAGTAGTACGCGCACAGAGCACTTCGTAGTGCGAAGGTGATCGAGGAGACCACCCAGCGCAGAGGTGAGATTCCAGGTTGACCGAGGTATTCGAACGCTGCCCACTGCACCGCCATCGACGCTGCACCAGCCGCCAGCCAGGTGGCGATGACCACAACAAGGGACGCCGATTTAGAAGCACGCCGCCGCAAGTATGTACGGTCCGCCACGAAAAGCACGAGGCCTGCCGCGAGGACTCGGAGGATGCCGATCGCGACAGCCCATTCAGGTGGCAGGTCCACAGGTACGGAATTTCGCGCATAGGAAGGCCACTGCATGAGCAGGGCGATCAGGATCCACGCGCGAAGCGAGATCGCCCACCGACCCGTGAGCAGATCGCGCCACGATGGAGCAGCGAGCCTCGGATTATCGGACAATGACACGGCCCTGCTGCCACATGCGAACGGCGAGAACTCGGGCGTTGTGTCTTCGATCCGAGCGGATGCCCAAGGCCAAGAACGTTCGCTGCACCATCGCCTCAGCCGCGTTGACCGAGGTGCCACGCGCCTCGGCTATTCCGGCATTGGACAGGCCCAGGGCCACGAGACGGAGCACTTCTCCGTGAGCAGCACTAATGACGACCTGATCGTCCGAGCCATTCCCCGGCTCTCGGATGACCTTGTGCGCGACTGCTGCTTCGATCGCAGCCAGGAGATCATCAGCTGACGACACCATCGACTTGACCACGTACACCACGTCGTCGGGCAACTGCCCACCATCCCGGGCTCCCAACTGCGGGGATGCGTGAACACTGAGCATGATCCGTCCCACCCAAGGGGCGTGTTGCTCCACCCCCCGCAGCAGGTGCACCCCACTCGGGCCGGGACCAAGGTCGAGATCCGTCATGATGACGTGTGGGTCGAAACCCGCCAGGGCCCCCATCGCCTCAGTCACCGTGCTGCAGGCAAGGACGTCGACGCCCGCACCCGTCATCGTCTGCGTCAGAAGACCGCGAGTGAATTGCTCATCCTCGACCAGCAGCACTCGGTAGCAAAAAGCAGTCTTGTCGGCACTGTCTGTGTCAG
This sequence comes from uncultured Rubrivirga sp., assembly GCA_964595675.1. Classification (GTDB taxonomy): domain Bacteria; phylum Actinomycetota; class Actinomycetes; order S36-B12; family S36-B12; genus S36-B12. The sequence goes on from CAZQRR010000170.1 coordinate 2,678, forward strand.
ACACAGTCGCGTCGGACCCCTCGACCTGCATCGCCATTCCCTTCCCGGCTCGGGTTGCCCAGACAAATGACGAACCAAGAGCAAGCGTAGGTGGACCATGGCAGGTAGAAAAGTGAAATCTCGCACCACTCACCCTTGGGAACGCATGGAAACCTTCGGACGTCGTGTCAGGTGGGCAAATCTGATGGGCCCGCGGCATTGAATGAAAATCACCGTCACTGCTAGCGTGCCAATGATGATCAAGGTGAAACATGATTCTCGGCATAACCGCAACCCCCGGGCCACGCCTCGATCGATTTCGCGTGCAGGGCGTTTCGCGGCCTGCGTGGTGGCAGCGGCCCTCGGAGTGAGCGGTACCGCGCCGGCGATTGCGACTCCGTCGATCGGCCTGATCCAGGAATATCCGCTCCCTACCACTTCATCCAATCCGTCCTGGATTACCGGTGGCCTGCCAGTGAGCGCGAATGGCGACCTCTGGTTCACCATGCAGCCGATCACACCCGCCCCCGGCAACACCGGCGCTGTCGCGAAGATCACGACCTCGGGCGTCATCACCCAATACACGGAGGGCATCACTCCCGGCTCCGGGCCGTCATCGATCGCCGCCGATGGTGTTGGGAATATGTGGTTCACCGAGGCGGACGGCAATCAGATCGCCAAGATCACCGCTACCGGCGTCGTCACTGAGTACCCGCTGCCTGTGGCGAACTCCCGCCCCGCAGGCATTGCGCTCGGCGCCGACGGCAACATGTGGTTCACGCTGTACAACTCCGGCAACATCGGAAGTATCACGCCGGCGGGATTGATTACTGAGTATCAAACAGGCCTCGGGTCCACGGCTGGGACCTACGGCATCGCCCTCGGTCCTGATGGCAACATGTGGTTCACTCAGTTGAAGGCAAACGCGATCGGGGTCATCACGCCGACGGGCCAGGTCACGACATATTCGACCGGTATCACGCCCGCATCATCCCCGTACATGATCGCAGCCGGTTTGGACGGCAGGTTGTGGTTCACCCAGGGGGCTAGCAACTCGATTGGTGCTATCACGACCGACGGGCAGGTCACCCAGTATCCGTATCCGGGGGATCCAGCCAATGCTGGCAGCAACGGCATAGCGCTCGGAGCTGATGGCAATATGTGGTTCGGCGGTGGGAACAGCGGGCCGAGCGGCTCGCAGGTCATGGGTCGCATGACACCGACAGGAGCCGTGAAGTTATTTCGTACAGGCGCTAGCAGTAACCCATTCGGCGTAGCGCTGGGCTCCGATGGCCATATCTGGTTCACGAACTACCAGGGCAACAACAGCATCGGTCGGATGTACACCTCGACCCGCCAGCTGCCGGTCAATTGCGGGGCCCTGCCCTCGAAGATCGCGGCGAGGGGAGAAACCGTCCTACTTTCAAGGGACTGCCTGACGAACGCCGGAAACCGTCTGCGCATCAGTGTCTCCGCTGTCAACCCCGACCGCGAAGCCCCACCAGTCTTCAGGCTAAAGCGCGGCCCCGGCGGCAAGATCTCCATCAGAACCTTTGGCACCCTTCCACTCAAGCTGTCGATCACCGCGCGCGCCGACCGCACGGGTGTGTATCCCGCCTACTCCTTCACGAGAACGGTGACGGTGGACCGGTCCGCACGATGATTGACTGGATGCCGGCCGCAACACAAATAGTGGTGGGGCGGGTACAGGGACCCATGGGGAAGGAACTGGCCGTCCCAAGAGACCGCATGCGACGTTGAAAACGACGGAGAGCGATGCGGTCAGCCCATC
>CAZQRR010000171.1:0-4416 GCA_964595675.1 uncultured Rubrivirga sp.
GCGGTGAGTGTTCCCTTGGTGGATGGCACACCCACGACTCGGGGATCCACGCTGACTGCGTCCCGCAAGGAACGCGCCACTGACTTGAATTGGGCCTCGACAACGTGGTGTGCATTGCGTCCACTCAAGACGCGAACATGCAGCGTGATCTGGCTCGTTGCCACGATGGATTCCCAAATGTGTCGGGTGAGGGTGGTGTCGTAGCTGCCGATCAACTCCACGAGATCGGGTTCTTCATGGACCAGGTACGGACGGCCCGACAAATCGACGGCGGATTGGACGAGGCATTCATCCAAGGGAACGAGCGCATCGCCATAACGGCGCAGCCCTGCTCGATCCCCGAGGGCTTCGTTGAGGGCTTGGCCGAGTGCGAGGGAAGTGTCTTCGACCGTGTGATGGGCATCCACCTCGAGATCGCCCTTGGTCCGGACCGTGAGATCCAAGCCACCGTGTTTGGCCAACTGCGCCAACATGTGATCGAAGAACGGGACACCGGTCTCGATCGAGCTGCGTCCCGTGCCATCGAGTTCGAGTTCGACGAGGACGTCGCTTTCCTTGGTGGTCCGCTCAATCTTCGAGGCCCTACTCATCGTCAATCACCGTTCCTTGGCCGAGATCGGACAAAACGTCGTCGAGTGCGGCCATAAACCTAGCGTTCTCACGGGGTGTCCCCACCGACACCCGCAACCAACCGCTGGGGCCGGTCTCGCGGATGAGGACTCCCCTGTCCACCAGGCCCTGCCAGACGCGGGAGCGATCAGCGAATCGTCCGAACAAGCAGAAGTTCGCATCCGAGGGTGCTACCTGCAGACCTCTACGGCTGATCGCATCGACCATCAGGTCCCGTTCCGTGCGCAGCGTGTCGAGGCCCGACTGCAGATCATCCGCGTGGGCGATCGCCGCCCGGGCGACCGCCTGGGTGATCGCCGAAAGGTGATAGGGCAACCGCACGATCCGCAGCGCGTCGACGATGGAGGGCGCTGCGACCGCATACCCCAGGCGAACCCCGGCCATGGCGAAGGCTTTGCTCATCGTCCTGGTCACGATCAGATTCGGATGCTCGGCCAATAATTCGACCGAGCTAGGGACACCCGCTCGCCGGAATTCGGCGTAGGCCTCATCCACAACCAGGACGCCATCGACCGCCAACGCAGCAGCAGCAAGGGCGGCCACGTCGGTTAGTTCGACGGAGGTCCCCGTCGGATTGTTCGGCGATGCCACGAGAACCAGGCTGGGCCGAACGTGACGAATCATGGCGAGTGATTCTTCGAGGTCCAACGTGAAATCTGCGCGCCGAGGAACGTTCACCAAATCCGTGAACGACTCGCGCGCGTACTCCGGGTACATCGAGTACGTAGGCGGGAAGGTGATCGCGGTCCGACCCGGACCCCCGAAGGCCGCCATGATGTGGGCCATCACCTCATTGGATCCGTTCGCAGCCCACATCTGATCGGCCGTGAGTGCAACACCCGTCTCCTGCGTCAGGTAGCGCGCAAGGTCGGCACGCAAACCTGCGAAATCCCGGTCGGGATATCGATTCGCATCGGCCATGGCGCGTCGAACGTCGGACATAACCGCCTCGACGACCGATTCAGGTGGTGGAAACGGATTCTCGTTGACGTTCAGCCGGACATCGACGTCGATTTGCGGCGCTCCATAAGGCTCTTGTCCAGCCAGATCGGCGCGGATGGGCGGACGGTAACCGCTGTCCGTCACTTCGCGCCCGACGTACCTGTCGAGCGTTCACGAAAACGCACCGTGATCGCGTCCCCGTGTCCAGGGAGATCCTCCGCGTGCGCCAAGGCCACGACATGCTCTGCCACATCCGATAGCGCCGAGCGGTCGTAATCGATGACGTGGATCCCGCGAAGGAACGACTGCACGGAAAGCCCCGAGGAATGCCGGGCGGCGCCCATGGTCGGCAGTACGTGATTGGACCCAGCGCAGTAGTCACCCAACGACACCGGCGACCACGGGCCGACGAAGATCGCCCCCGCATTGCGTACGCGCATGGCAACCTCGCGTGCCTCACGCGTGTGGATCTCCAGGTGTTCGGCTGCGTAGGCATCCACGACCGCGAGACCCTGATCAATGTCGCGGACCACGATCACGGCACTTTGCACACCGGTGAGAGCCTCGGTGATGCGTTCGGTGTGCTTGGTGGTGTTCACCTGGGCACGCACTTCCTCGAGTACCTCGGTCGCTAGTTCCTCACTGGTGGTCACGAGAACCGCGGCGGCGATGACGTCGTGCTCGGCTTGGCTGATGAGGTCTGCTGCCACGAAAGCCGCATCCGCGGAATCGTCAGCCAAGATCGCCACTTCGGTAGGACCTGCTTCGGAATCGATGCCGATGATGCCCTGCAGTGCACGCTTGGCTGCTGTCACGTAGATGTTGCCCGGACCGGTCACCAGATCCACGGGCTCGCATCGAGTGCCGTCGGGTAGGTCCACGCCGTAAGCGAGCATCGCAACGGCTTGGGCGCCCCCCACGGCGTAGATCTCGTCGACTCCCAGCAGCGCGCACGCGGCGAGCACAGTGGGGTGCGGCCACCCACCGAAGTCCTTCTGCGGCGGACTCACCACGACCAACGACGGAACCCCGGCCTCCTGGGCGGGTACCACGTTCATGACGACGCTGCTGGGATACACGGCCCGCCCACCGGGGACGTACAAACCCACGCGCGCCATCGGAATCCACCGTTCGGTGACCGAGCCTCCGGGGACGACGTCGGTGATCACGTCCACACGACGCTGGTCGGCATGGACCCGCCGAGCGCGCTCGATGGAAACCTCGAGGGCGCGACGTACTGCTGGGTCCAATCCAGCCGCAGCCTCATCGATCACCGCCTGGGGCACCCGCAGGGAGTCTGGCCGGACTTTGTCGAATTTCTCACACGCGTCGAGGACTGCCGACGCACCGTGGTCGCGAACCGAATCCAGGACCGGACGAATCACCTCGCCGGCGTCGGCGATATCCATAGCAGCACGCGGCACGACAACACGAGGGTCGGCGTGGGAATCTCGCAGGTCGATGAGCCGTAGCACGGCTGCGAGTCTACGCTCGTTATGTGACCACGCAGTTGCCGCTCTTTCCCCTGACGACTGCGCTAGTGCCGGGCTTGGTGTTCCCGCTGCACATATTCGAGCCGCGATATCGCCTCATGGTCGAGGAACTACTCGCCAAGCCCGAAGAGGAGAGGGAATTCGGCATCGTGGCAGCACGTGAAGGCTTCGGTCGATCGGGTAGCCCGCTCGAGGGTGTCTACCCGGTGGGCGTTGCGGCCCTGATCCGTCAAGCCGAGCAACTCGATGACGGTCGCTACGACATCGTCACGATCGGCTCACGTCGTTTCCAGATCGTGGAAGTCGACGCGTCAGCTCCCCTCTTGCGCGCAGAGGTCGAATTCCTTCCCGATCCCGAAGTCGATGCCGAAGATCCAGTGACCCAGCGCCTCACCACGCGGGCAGTGGATGCCTTCGACGGCTACCGGGCGGTCTTGGGTGGGCGACTCCAAGAAGAACGTGACGCGGAGGAAGTCCTTCCTTCGGATCCGACGATCCTGAGTTACCTGATCACCGCGGCCCTGGTGGTGGACGCCAGGACACGTCAGGAACTTCTCGCATCACCGGACACTCTCACCCGTCTGCGCGAGAGCATTCGCATCATGGGCAACGAGACGTCGATGATCTCGATATTGGGTGCTGTTCCGGCTCTGGACCTGCTGCAAGCGGGCCCGTCTGCAAATTGAGGTGCCGGACCGTGTCTGCGAGCACCCCGGCCTTGGCCCTGTTGACCCAGCGGGGAGTTGCGCACTCGGTGCACGAGTTCCATCACGATCCGCGGGCCACGGATTTCGGGCTCGAGGCCGCCGTCGAGTTGGGCGTTGACCCAGGACGGATCTTCAAGACCCTGGTGTGGCATGTCGATGACGCGCCGGCGGTGGCCATCTGTCCTGTCACGTCGACGGTCTCGCCAAAGAAGTTGGCGGCCGCACTCGGCGCACGTCGATCGCAGATGGCACCGGTGTCGGTCGCCGAACGTCTGAGCGGTTCGGTCGTGGGTGCCATCAGTCCTTTGGGGCTGCGGCGGACTCTGCCGACGGTCCTCGATGACAGTGCGCTCGAGCACGAGAGCATCTACGTCAGCGCCGGAAAGCGAGGACTAGAAGTTCGCATTGCGCCCAAGGACCTCATCGACCTCTTGAGTGCACGGGTTGCCTCGATCACTCATGAGACGAACCGGGTCGATAATTCCTAGTTAGGTCGATCAATCCTCGTTGGGACGTGACCTGCCGACGAGCCAGTCCCCCACCGCGAGTACCACCACGACAGCCGCGGAGGCGATGGCCCACATCAAGAACACCCCCGGCATGGTGACCTCCAACGGGCCTTGCACCACGAACTCCTCTTCGGT
>CAZQRR010000172.1:0-4392 GCA_964595675.1 uncultured Rubrivirga sp.
CGATCGATCCGCGAATCGAGATCGCCGCGCGCACCCTCGGAGCCACGCGCTGGACTGCATTCACCACCGTGACGCTGCCGGCCCTGCGGCCGGCGATCGCATCCGCAGCGGCGATCGTGTTCGTGTTCTCGTTCACGTCCCTGGGAGTGGTGCTGCTCCTCGGCGATGCCAACACCCGCACCCTCGAGACGCTGGTACTGCGACAGACCTCGATCCTGCTGGACTTCCAGGGTGCGGCGGTCAGCGCCGGAATCCAGGCGATCGTGGTGGGGACGGTCCTGGTGTGGGCTGCGCGGCAGCGCAGTGGAGGAGGCGGCCTTCGAGGGTTCCGCCTCATCGAACCCCGTGCGGCAGGTCGCTGGGTCGTCGGTGCCATCACGCTGGCGGCGATCGTGATCGTCCTGACGCCGGTCGGCGCACTGGTATGGGCGTCCTTGCGCAGCTCCTCGGGATGGACCCTCACTTGGTGGTCGGCGGTGTTCGGTGCTTCCCCCATCGACGCCGGCAGCACGCGGATCGGATCGCCGTTGACTGCAATGGGTCGATCCCTTGTGTTTGCGATCGCCACCGGAATCATCGCGGCGGTGGTCGGCGGCATGGCGGCGATCTCGGTGCTCAGTGGGCGGATCGGTCGCGCATTCGCCCTGGCCACCGCATTGCCCCTGGGGATATCGGCGGCGACGTTGGGCCTGGGCACGTTGCTGGCCTACGGCCGAGCGCCGCTGGACCTTCGAGCCACCGGTCTGCTCGTCCCGATGGCGCACGCACTGATTGCAGTACCGCTCGTGGTGGCGGTTGCAACACCCACGCTGCGCTCAGCAGACCCTCGTCTGGTCACCGTCGCCGCGACGCTGGGGGCAGGACCATCGCGCGCATGGTGGACCGGCTACGGACCCACGTTGCGCACGGTCATGGTGGCTGCCGGAGGTTTGGCCTGCGCAGTGTCACTTGGTGAATTCGGCGCCGCGTCCTTCCTGGCGCGCGCGGACGGACCTACCGTTCCCTTGGTGATCGCTCGCCTCCTGGGCCGACCCGGCGAGGCATCATTCGGTGTTGCTGCCGTGATGGCGGTGGTCTTGGTCATCATGACCACTGCGCTCGTTGCCTCGGTAGATAGAGGGGGTCGACGCTCATGACCCACACAGGTGTGTCGGTCGACGACCTCGTCATCGGTTACGCCACCCCGCTGCACGATCCTTTCACCTTCACCGTGGCACCCGGATCGGTGATGGCCGTCGTGGGACCGAGCGGCTGCGGGAAGTCGACACTGCTGGCAACCCTGGTGGGCATCACTCCACCCCTGGGCGGTCGCATCACCATCGATGATCGAGACATCACCTCGGTGCCAACGCACGAACGCCGCATCGCCATGGTCTTCCAAGAGCCACTGCTGTTCCCGCACCTGTCGGTTCGGGACAACGTCGGCTACGGCCAACGCCGCCTGGGTCGATCTCGGGAGCAAGCGCGCGGGAAGGCCCAAGAACTCCTCACCTGGGTGGGGCTCGAAGGCTTGGGCGATCGAGATGTGATGCAACTCAGCGGTGGCCAGGCTCAGCGGGTTTCACTCGCCCGAGCCCTCGCATCCGAGCCAGCCGCCCTGTGCCTGGATGAGCCGTTCAGCGCCCTCGACGCTCCGCTTCGCACCCGCCTCGCCCACGACGTCCTCGCGATCATCGCGCGCGCGGGAATTCCAGCGATTCACGTCACCCACGACCCCGATGAGGCAACCGTCATGGCCGAGGGAAATCCGGGCGGGTCCATACTTTCGATGTGAGAGGCGACTCACTGCGCAAGCGCGCAGCCCGAATCGATCGCTCCTATACGCGTATCGCGGTGGCGACGTCGTTGGCCGCCTTCGCGGCATACGTGGTGGCCCACACCCTCCCCTTCGCGGGAGCCTCCGTTCCCGCAGCCATCACTGCGGTGGTGGCCACCCAGGCGAGCTTCCACCAAGCGACCAAAGGCGCCTTCATCCAAGTGATCGGCGCGCTGCTGGGCGCAGCCGTCGCACTCGGCATCGTCTCGGTCATCGGCAGCAGCGCCGTGACGATCATCCTGCTGGTCGCGCTGTGTTTCGTGGTGGCGCGATTGCTGCATGTGGCAAGCCCCGACGAGTCCCCGCTCGTGGCGTCGGCCTTGGCCGTCACGGTGATCTTGGTCATCGGCACCAACCTCACGACCGAGCTGGCCTTCGAAAGGTTCGTCGGCATCGTGATCGGTGCAGCCTTCGCAGTCGTCGCCAGCTTCATCGCCTCCCCCACCAAGGCAACCCGCGATCTGGAGGACACCGCCGATCTCATCCAAACCAAACTCGGACAGCTGCTGGAGCGCATTGCCGCGGAGCTTCGCGAGAATCCCGATCCGAGCACGGTTCGCGAATGGTTCGACCAGGCGGTAGAACTGCGCAATCAGGTGCTGGGGCTGGCTGCGGGCCTGGAGGATTTGAAGAAGAACCGGCGCTGGAGCTTCCGCGTCACGAAAGCCGACATGGCAGCGGTGCAGGCCGAAGTAGATGCCTGCCAGGTGATGTCCACGCGCGCGTTGTCCTTGGCATCGGATCTTCGCCGTGCTTCGGCGAGCCAGGGTTCGGGTCCTGCGTTACCACCGGCCGCGCTGTCGCCCCTGGCGGATCTGATCGCCGCGACCGCCGCGAACATGGCCACCGATGATCCGACGCGAACGGTGGGCAGGACCGCAGCCCATCAGGCCGTCCGCGAAGCCGAACGCACAGCGCAGATCGCGCTCATCGGCGGGATCGTCTCCCATATGGAGCAAATCAACCAGGCACGAGTCGATGAGGACTCCCCTGAGGAGCAAGCTCGACCTGGCGCGACCTGATTCGTAGGACGGGGTCACGGGGCGCCGCAGGCGCTGGGATTACGGGGCGCCGCAGGCATCAGGTTCACTAGGCGCCGCAGGCGCTGGGGTCTCGGGCCACCCGCGCCTGCGGCGGACTAAGTTCACCGCACAACGGGTGTTTCCGCATCCGCAGATGGTGCCCTGCGGACGTCCTAGTCGTGACCTGCTTAGTCAGGACCTGCAAGGCCAGGACCTGCTTAGTCGTGATCTTCCTAGTCGTGGCCTTCTTATTCGATGGCGGCGAGTGCCCGGGTGTAGTCGTCCGTGCTGCGTGCCTCGCCCGGTCCGTTCACCACCGACCAGCGGATGACACCGTCGCGATCGAGCACGTAGGTGGCGCGGGTGGCGAATCCGGTTGCGTCCCAGAAGGCACCGTATGCGCGTGACACTTCACCGTGCGGCCAGAAATCACTCAGCAGCGTGTGGGTGAACCCCTCCGCCTCGGCGAACGCCTTCAAGGTGGGCGTCGGATCGCACGAAATACTCAAAACGGTCGCATCGCCAGCATCGAAGTCCGATTTGCGGTCCCGGATCTCGCACAGTTCGCCGGTGCAGATGCCGGTGAAGGCGAAGGGGTAGAACATGATCACGACTTTGGAACCGCGAAGGTCGGACAGCGAGACGTCCTCCCCGTACTGGTTCTTCAAGGTGAAGTCCGGGGCGACGGTGCCGATCTCGAGAGCGGACTCAGAAGCCATGACGATCCCTTCCAGTTGGATTCGCGCGGGTCAGGCAGGTGCACGGAGCAACGCGGTGCCCAGACGCTAGCGCTTGGATCGAGGCGCCACCAATCGGGTGCCCTGCCAGTTCGAACCGGCGCTGATGGTGCTGGTCTGCTGCAGGCCGGCCGTGGGTGCGGCATCGGCGATGTCCTCGGCTTCGATGTGACCATCGCGTCCCGGCTTGGGAGTCATGAGCCAGATCACGCCATGATCGGCCAGGGGCCCGATCGCATCGACGAGGCCATCGATCAGGTCGCCGTCGTCGTCGCGCCACCACATGATCACGGCGTCGACTACGTCGTCGAAGTCCTCATCCACCACCTCGGTGCCGATGATCGCCTCGACTCCCACCCGCAAAGCAGGCTCGGCATCCTCATCCCAGTTGAGTTCCTGGACGGTCATACCCGGTTCCAGGTGCAGGGCCGTGGCCATTCGACGTGCCTCTTCCGGGTCGATCGACCCGGCATCCACGCTCACGTGGTTCCTCCCGCACGTCCACGGCGACGCCTGCTGCGCAACCTTCAACGGGCATAGTCCACCGAAAGACACCGGCCTTGGCAAGCCATTCGGGAGAAGTGGGGCGAAGTGGCGGGGTACTTCCCGTGTCACCGTCGATAGGCACCGGGAATAGGCGTCTTGCCCCCGGTCATAAATCAGGTACCCGTGCGCACGTGAGCACGCGGATGCGCGAGGATAGGTGCACACACTGCTTGACCGGCCCGCGGCAACCCCGACGAGGCCCCAATGAGGCAGCCCGGCTGCTGCGGAGAGGGTGCGACCACACATGGCCCCTGACAAGGACCTCGATCTG
>CAZQRR010000173.1:0-4387 GCA_964595675.1 uncultured Rubrivirga sp.
CGGATCGGACAGGCGCTCCTCGGATGCCCAGATGGCGTCCTGGAGCATGCCCACTCCGTAGTCGGAGTAGTTGATGACGTTGAAGTCCTCCGGCTGGTACAGCTCGCCGGTGTCCGGGTTGACCGCCTCGAGCAACTGTGCGTACTCGTTGTAGGTCATGGCCTCGGCGGCATCGATCTCGCGGTTGAGCAGAGCGAGCATGTCGAACTGCTGCTGGACGAGCTCGACGTCGGTTGCCGGGTCGAGACCTTCCTTGGCGAGTGCTGCGAAGATCTCGTACTCGTTGCCGAAGCCCCAGTTACCGATCTTCTTACCGGCGAAGTCCGCCGGAGTGGTGATGCCCGAATCGGCCCACGACACCTGCAAGGTGCCCGAGCGCTGGAACACCTGAGCGATGTCCACGATGCCCGCACCTTGCTCGCGCGAGGACAGTGCCTTCGGCACCCACGCGATCGCGAAGTCCGAGCCACCCTGGGCGAGAACGGTCTGCGGAACGATGTCCACGCCGCCTTCCAGGATCGTCACATCGAGGCAGGCCGCTTCGTAGAAGCCCAGATCCTGCGCTGCGTAGTCGCCGGCGAACTGAGCCTGGACGAACCACTGCAACTGCAGGCTCGCCGGGGTCAGCTCCGTGCATCCTTCGTCGCTAACGGCTTCCTCGGCTTCGGTCTCCTCAGTAGCGGTGTCCGCCGCCGTTTCCTCCGCGGCCGTCTCTTCTGCGGCTGTCTCTTCGGAGCCCGAATCCGAGCCTCCGCAAGCCGACAACGCGAGAACGCCGACAGCGGCGAGACTCGCTACTCGAGTCCACCGACTGCGTGCGATGTTGCGCATGCTTCCTCCTTCTTAGTGTCAGGCCGAACGGGTTCTGCCTGTCCAGGGTGTCGTCCATCTCTCCACGGCCACGACGATCAGGTAGAACACCAGGCCGGTGATGATGGCGGCAACTACATATGCCCACGCTCGTCCGTAGGCGGTGTTGGCAGCCGAACTAGCGATACGGCTGCCAAGTCCTTCTTGTGGGCCACCGAAGTACTCTGCTACGAGTGCAGCGATTACGGCCAGGGGTGCTGCGACTTTCATGCCGGTGAAGAAGAATGGGATGGCATTCGGAACACGCAGTGTCCGCAGCACCGTCCGCGGCCTGGCGTTCATCGAGCGCATCAACTCCAATTGCACCGGCTGTACTTGTACTAATCCTCGGGTGACGTTCACGAGCATCGGGAAGAACACGATGATCGCAGTGACGAGCACCCGGGGCGTGCGGCTCGTGATGCTGAACATGTTGTTCAGGATCGGAGTCAGAGCAATGATGGGCACTGCAGCCAGGCCTGCGGCAAGGGGCGTGATCAAATTGTTAACCACGATGAACCGCTGGGCGAGTAGTGCCATGACGATGCCGGCGATTGTTCCGAACACAAGTCCCAGCAACGCCGTGGTACCGGTGTAGTAGGCCGTACCCCACATCAAGTCGACGTCGCCGAGGAAATTCTGCGCGATCAACGAGGGCGCAGGCAGTAGGAAGGGCTGGATGTCCCGGGCCACCACGAGCAACTGCCAGGCACCGAGGAACACCAGTGCGATGAGCACCGGTGGCCAGACGAACTTGAGGCGATCGGCCCATGCTTCGGACATCAGACCTCGCCCACCCGGGCGCGCATCCCGGCTCCACCGAGGTGACCGCGCAGGGCCTCACGGACGGCGGTGACCGATTCGTAGAACGCATCGGACTCGCGTGTGTCCTCGTCGCGATCCGAACCGAGGGGGATGGCGACGACGTCGGTGATTCGGCCAGGACGCGGCGACATCACGACCACGCGATCGGACAAGTAGACAGCTTCCGGGATGGAGTGTGTGACGAACACGATCGACTTGCCGGTTTCTTGCCGGATCCGCAGCAGTTCATTCTGCATGCGCTCGCGGGTCATCTCATCTAACGCGCCGAACGGTTCGTCCATGAGCAGCAACGGAGGATCGACGGCCAGGGATCGGGCGATAGCCACGCGCTGCTGCATGCCACCGGACAATTCCCATGGGCGGTGCTCGGCGAAATCGGCTAGTTGAACCATCTCCAACAATTCCATGGCGCGCGCCTTGCGCTTGTCCTTGTCCCAGCCCTGCAACTCCAAGGGCAGTTCGACGTTGCGCCTAACGGTGCGCCAGTCGAACAGTGCGGCCTGCTGGAAGGCTATGCCGTACAGCTGCTTTTCTCGTGCCTCGTGCGGGGTCACGCCGGCCACCTTCATTTGTCCGCGGGTGGCGTCGGTGAGATCGGCGATGACCCGCAGCAGCGTCGACTTGCCGCATCCGGACGGGCCGATGAGTGAGATGAATTCACCCGTCTCGACTGTCAGGTGCACGTCCTGCAGTGCGGTGACTTCGCCTGGAAGGCCTTCGTTGAAGATCTTCCACACGCCCTCGGCGCTCACCGCATGTTCGTGTCCACTCATGCCTTGCTCTCCTTGGGCAGGTTGCGGGTCAGGTAAACGTCCAGGGCGGTCACGAGAGCGGCGACGAGCAGACCGAGGGCGATCGCACCGAAGACGGCCACGTAGACCTTGGCCGGTTGCGAGGTGATCTGCCGGGCGTACTCGATCAGCATGCGGCCGATTCCCCCGCGCACGCCCGTGGAGATCTCGGCCACGACGGTGCCCACGACCGAAGCTGCGGCGGAGACCTTCAAGGCCGGCACCAGATAGGGGATCGAGGACGGGAACCGCAGCTTCCTCAGCATCTGCCCGGGGGTGGCCGCATACGAACGCATCAATTCGAGCGATGTTGCGCTGGGTGCCTGCAAGCCCCGCAAGGCACCGACGGATAGTGGGAAGAACGCCAGGTAGGCGGCGATGAACATCACCGAGTAGGTGGTGGTCCATTCCACCGGCCCGATGGCGATCCGGTTGCCGATTCCGACGATCAGCGGCGCGAGGGCGATCAAGGGAACGGTCTGCGAGGCGATCACGAAGGGCAGCAGTCCTCGCTCGGCGAACAGGAACCGCTGCATGATCACCGCGAGCAGCAGGCCCACGGACACACCGATGATGAACCCGCCGACCGCCAGGGTCATGGACCGGATGGCCGCAGAGATCACCGCTTCGAGCACGGTCGTATCCGAACCACGGACTTCCGGTTCGCCCATCGCGGAGACCATGGTCCACACGTGCGGCATGGTCATGTCCGAAGTGTTCAAGGGCATCGGAACGAAGTCGCCGAGCCATTTCACCAACTCCCACATGAGCACCACCAGGCCGACGCCGGCGAGTGCCCACAGCACCGAGATGCTGCCGTTCTTCAGGCGGCGCGCCACGCCGTTCGAGCGGTTGCCCTGGATGGGAACCTGCCGCTCGACGACTGCAGCGTTACTCACCTGCGTTACCCCTCCATTTCGGTGCGGTTGCGGCTGGATCTTGTGCTCGGAATCCCGAAGTGGTCGCGACCCTAGGGCCTGCGAGCGCGTCCCACTAGGACTTCGCCAACACCGTCTCCTGGATACCGGGGATGACCTTCTCGCCGTAGTGGGCCAACGTGTGGTCCTTGTCGTCGTGCTGGAGGTACACGGCGAATTGATCTACCCCGAGGGCCTTGAGCTCTTCGAGGCGCGCGATGTGCTGCTCGGGGGTTCCGATGATGCAGAAGCGTTCGACGATCTCATCGGGCACGAAGTCGGCGTGGGTGTTACCCGCCTGCCCGTGCTGGTTGTAGTCGTAGCCCTGTCGCCCCTTGATGTAGTCGGTCAGTGCCTGGGGAACGACCCCCGAATCCCCGTACCGCTCGACGATGTCCGCCACATGGTTACCGACCATGCCACCGAACCAGCGAAGTTGATCGACAGCATGTGCGTGCTGCTCGGGGGAGCCGTCGGTGATGTATGCCGGAGCCGCAACGCAGATGTAGACGTCGTCGGGGTTTCGCCCTGCCGCGGCTGCGGCATCGCGAACGGCCTTGATGGTCCACTCGGCGATCGAGGGATCGGCCAACTGGAGGATGAAGCCATCGCCCACCTCGCCGGTCAGCGCGAGAACCTTCGGTCCGTACGCGGCGACCCATACATCGGTGCGGCTGTCTTGTGCCCAGGGCAGTCGGATGTTGTTGCCCTTGTACTCGACGGCCTCGCCGTTCACCAACCCCTTGATGTCCACGACTGCCTGTCGCAGTTCCGCGACGGTCACGGGCTTTCCGTTGGTGACTCGGACTGCGGAATCACCGCGTCCGATTCCGATGACTGTGCGGTTGCCGTACATCTCGTTCAACGTGGCGAAGACCGATGCCGTGACGGTGATGTCGCGGGTGGCCGGGTTGGTCACCATGGGACCGACGATCACCTTGCGGGTCTCGTCGAGGATCTTGCTGTAGATGACGTACGGCTCCTCCCACAGGATGTGCGAGTCGA
>CAZQRR010000174.1:0-2760 GCA_964595675.1 uncultured Rubrivirga sp.
CCCATGAGCATGAAGTGGAAGTGCGCCACCACGAACATGCTGCCGTGGAAGTACTGGTCAGCCGGTACATCGGATAGGTAGATTCCAGTCACGCCGCCGATCATCTTGTTGAAGATGACTGCGTACACGGCCATGATCGGAAGGCGCGTCCACACCACGCCACGCCACATCGTGCCGATCACCACAAGGACCAGGAACCCGACCGGGATCGAGATCATCTCGGTTGACAGCATGAACGGGTAGTTCACCGCCGGTGCCCATCCGGTCATGTACATGTGGTGCGCCCACACCAGGCCGCTGAGCGCGACTACACCGACGATGCCGGCTACCGCGAAGTTGAAGGAGAACAAGGGCTTTCGGTAGAAGACCGGCAGCAACTCGAGCATCAGGGCCGTAGAGGGAATCAAGATGACGTACACCTCTGGGTGTCCGAGCAACCAGAAGAGGTTCTCGTACAGCCAGACGCTGCCACCTTCGAGCGGATTGAAGAAGGAGGTGCTGAATATTCGATCGCTCAGTCCCAGAATCTGCGAGTACTGGTAGAACGGGAATGCGTACAGGCCCATCAAGGCCGCCGCGAAGATGCCGAAGACCAAGATCGGGGTGCGCGACCAGGTCATGCCCTTGGCGCGCATCGTCAAAATGGTGGTCATCACGTTCACACTGGCAACGCCCGTGGATATAGCGAAGACGATGATCGTCATCTGGTAGCCGAGCATTCCAGGAGGTCCTTGCGATGCGAGCGGCTGGTAAGCGGACCACCCGTCCTGGATTCCACCGAGGAACAACGAGCTGACCAAGCACGGGACCGCAGCTACTAGGAGCCACAGGCTCAGTGCATTCAGGCGTGGGAATGCCATGTCCCTAGCGCCGATCATGATCGGCATGATGAAGTTGGCGATGGGGCCCATCACCACGATGATCATTCCGATGATCATCGCGATGCCATGGGTACCGATGATCGAGTTGTAGAACGAGGGCGTGAACACCTCGGCCCACGTCACACCGAGTTCGGTGCGAATCAACATCGCCAGCAGACCACCGAAGCCCAGGATGATCATCGTCATGATCAGGTACTGGATGCCGACGACCTTGTGGTCAGTGGTGAACTTCCAGTAGCGGGCCTTGCCCTGATCCTTGCCCGCCATGTACTCGGCGTCGGCGTGCGTCAGGTCGCGACCCAAGAGCCAACGGATGGGCCCGACGAATGCCCCCATACCCGCCATGAAGCCAATGACCCAGCCGAGGAGCGCGGCGAGGTACACGAGCTGGGGAGCGATCGGTGCGAAGTCGACACTCGAGGCGGCACCGGATGGAATGAATGCATTCGTCACGATGGCGGCGACGGCGGCTAGACCCAGACCGCCGATCAGTCCGGTGCCGAAGTTGAGTCGGCGCATGATGCCGCCAGGCTTGCCATGCTGAGGAGGTTGGGGAACTTGAGTTCCGAAGACAGTGGCCGTTGCGCTCATGAGGTCTTACCTCCACCCATCTCGCGAGCCCACGAGGTGAAGGCGCTCTTGTCCAAGACTTCGATATTCGTTTCCATGTACGCGTGGTGCAGGCCGCACAACTCCGCGCACCGCAAGTTGAAGGTTCCGAGTTTGTCGGGTGTGACACCAGTTTGCGTGATCGCTCCGGGGTTGGCGTCGATCTTCACACCCAACTCGACCAGCCAAAAGTTGTGGATGACGTCTTTGGACGTGACGTTGAAGTACACCGGACGGTCTTTTTCCAGATAAAGGTTCTCGGACGCGATGCCGTCGTACTGCGGGTATTCGAAGGTCCAGACCCACTGTTGGCCCGTCACATTGACGATGAGTGGCTGGGAATCCGCGGGCTGCTCATCCGCAGGGATAGTGCCGTAGGAGTTGGCGGTGATCTGCGCCAACTCGATGAGACCCCACACAACGAGGAAGAAAGCAAGGGCGCTGGAGACCACGGTCCACAGCACCACGCCGATTGTGTTGCTGCGGATCGCTGGACTTTGATCCTCCGGTACGGCGTCGCCGGAAACGTGCTTCCAACCCAGCAGGCTGTAGACGAGAACGGCGAAGACGAAGGCCGTGATCGGTATCGAGACGAGTGTGAAGACGAAGACCGTCTGCTCGATGTCCCGCATGATCGGCGATGCCGGAGCACCTGTTTGATTCATGGCGGCGAGCAGCAGCCAGCACAAAGGAAGCAACAGGAAACCGATGACAACCGTCAGGACCATGATGCCGCGCGCGTACGGCCTGCGGATCCAGTTCTTCACCCGGTGCATCGACGGCGGTCGATTTGTCGGTGCCTCCGGGCCGTCCGGCTCGGGGCGGATATCGGTCGCGGTCATCCCACAACCTCGAAGGTTCCGGCCATCCAGCCACGCTGCTGCATCGGTCCACCGAATTCCTGGTACATGTCACCGCATGGGAATTCGCAGTTCCACACGTATGTGCCTGGATCACCGGTGATGAAAGTGACCTCGATCTTCTGGGGATCGACGGGGTACCCGGCCTTGTCGGTCTTCGCATTGGCCTTGTTCATCGGTAGCGGTACCGACAAGAAGAAGTCCGGTTGGGTCGACTCCGGATACTGGTGCACGGTGAATGTGTGGCCGATGTTGTCGGACTTGACCTCGGTGACCGACTTGCCGTTCCAGGTCATGGTTCCGTCCATCGTTCCGTGCACCTTGGCGAAGAACGGGTTGTAGATCTGCCCGCCGCTGTCGTACTGGATGAAGGTGAGCGTGACCGCCGAATTCGCCGGAACCTGGATGGT
>CAZQRR010000174.1:2860-4380 GCA_964595675.1 uncultured Rubrivirga sp.
TGGGGGCGCACGTAGGGTGACCGCATGGGCGACCTCGCTCCCGATCTGGGTGTCTTCGACCTCGATCTGTTCGTGATCGTCAATCTCATCGCCTTGACATGTTTGTACTTATGGGCTGCGCGCCGGACCCCGGGCTGGTCTCGCCTTTCCACGACCTCCTTCATCGCCGCGATGGTCTCCCTTTCCCTCGCCTATCTCGGGCCTTTCGGGGCGTGGGCGCACGACGCCTTCTGGGCACACATGGGTCAGCACCTGCTCGTGTTGATGATCGCCGGCCCGTTGATCGTCCTTTCCTCGCCGGTGCGGCTGACCTTCCTCAACCTGGGACCAGGGGGTCGGCGGCGGTTGGTCGGTGCACTTCGCTCACGCCCGATCACGTTCCTGACGAACCCCTATGTCGGCTGGATCCTCTTCGCCACCGTGCTTCTGGGCAGTCACACTCAGGCGGTCATGAACTGGGCTCTCACCAGTCACGACGCCATGGAATTCGTGATCCGACCCGTGTATTTGTTCGCCGCGTTGACTTTCTACTACCCGCTCATCGGCTGTGACCTGATCGCCCACCGACCCGCACCCAGCGTCCGCTTGGCGTCACTTGGTTTGATGATGATTCCCGAGACCGTGCTGGGCATGGTGATCCACTTCTCCCCAGTTCCTCTGTACTGGGCCTACGAGCAGACAGCCCTCGTGCACGGCTTCGACGTGATGGCCGATCAGAAATTCGCCGGCGCCATGATGTGGGCGATTGCAATGGTGCTGGACGGGATGTGGATGATGGTCGCCGCAATCGAATGGTGGCGCGATCAGGAACGAGAAACCACCAGGTTGGAACGACGCGAGCACCGTGAGGCGGTTTCCGCGTGAAGTTCTTCGTCGTTGCAACACTTGTCGCTTTGCTGATGTCCGGGTGTGGGCTGCTGTCTGCGGAGGAGGAACTGCTCATCCCCGTCCAAGCCGGTCAATTGAGTTCCGATCCCGGTATCGGGCTCACGGTCATCCCCGAAGCCGAACGCGGCGCACCGTTGGATGTGGCGGGGGTGGACCTCGAGGGTGAACCCATCGCGCTGAGTGACTCCCTCGGTGACGTGACCGTTGTGAACTCTTGGGCGACCTGGTGCGCACCGTGCCGCACCGAGATGCCGGAATTCGCCGAGGTCGCCCGGAAGTTGGACGGTCAAGGCGTGACCTTCGTCGGCATCAACGTGCAAGACGACCTCGACGGTGCACGCGAGTACGCGACGGACACCCCCTACCGCAGCATCGTGGACACCGATGGATCGCTCGTTGCGCAGATCCCCGACGTGCCGCCTCGTTCGTTGCCGGTAACCGTGATCTTGGACCGTCAAGGGCGCATCGCGGTTCGCATCGTGGGTCCGATCGTCCTGGGCACGCTGGAGGAAACCGTGCTCGGTGTGCTGGCCTCTGAGCAAAGCTGACCGACAGATAGGAACGAGACCATGGAACTGACCGGTGTGTACGTACCCGTCGTCACCCCCTTCGATGCATCGGGTCGTATCGAT
>CAZQRR010000175.1:0-1321 GCA_964595675.1 uncultured Rubrivirga sp.
AGTACCACCGCCGAGACGACGGTTTCCTCGGCATCTTCGATTCCGAGGGTTTCGAAACAGGATCCGCGGGCGATCAGATCCTCGAGGGACTGCGATCGGTGGTGAAGGCCCGACGCTCCGGGCCGCTGGATCAGCAGATCCATGCCGCCTGGTACGTCGTACGTTGGTCGGACCGACGGTTCGAAGATGCACAGGCCGAATTCGTCCGCGGTCTGGCAGCCATGGGACTACCCGTGATCGTCGTTCTGACGCAGGTTCCGACCAAGGACGGCAGCGTGCACCCGCATGCTCGCGAACTCGCCGACTACATCACCGGGTTGGACCTGCCGATTCGCGCAGGTGGTTCCCCGGTGATGACCAATGCGCTGGCGGACGATTTCACGCATTCGCCAGCCTTCGGATTGAACGACTTGCTGGATGCCACCTACGACGTTGTGCCCGAGGCGGCACAGGCTGCCTTGACCGCTGCGCAGCGATTGGACGTAGAACGCAAAAAAAAAGCAGTGAAGGCCATCATCAATCAGGCCGCCACCGTCGCTTCTGGAATCGGCGCAGTCCCGATTCCCTTCACTGACGCCGCTCTCCTGGTGCCCAACCAGGTGACGATGATCGCGCGCATCTCGGCCGCCTACGGCCTGCCACCGCAACGCTCCCGCGCCATGGCCATCGCCGGCTCCCTGGTGCTGACCGGTGGTGCAACGATGGCCGGGCGATACGCCGTCACCAACTTGTTGAAGTTCATCCCCGGTGGGGCCATCGCCGGCTCGGCGATCTCGGCAACGGTCGCCGGATCCTTGACACGAGCTGTGGGCATGGCCTGGGCGCGGGTCTGCGAGTACGCGATCGCGCTACCGCCCGGTCAGCAGGAAGCCTTTTGGAACAGTTCGGCGGTTATCGACCGTTTCCGCCGATCGCTGAGCGATCGACGTTGATCGCGCCGAGCGAATGCTGTTAGCGTCCTGCGAATGAGACGACTCCGATGGCTGTTGTTGGCCGCAGCGGCGGCCTTCGTCGCCTGGCTCGGCTGGTCTCGCTGGCGCGCTGCGCAACCGTCGGAATCGCCGGGGTGGATCTCCGCACCACCTGGCCCGCAGTCTGAGGTCTCGTCGGAACCACGGACTCCCCGAATCCCGGTGGTGGAGACCCCGGCTGAGTCCGTCGCTGCGGGTCGGCGCCAGGCGACGACCACGAATGCCACGAATGCCACGAAGGCCACGAAGGCCACGAAGGCCACGAAGAAGGCAACGAAGAAGGTAGCGAAAAAGACGACCACGAAGGCGACCAAGAAAGCAACCGAGAAGACTGCGAACAAGACTGCGAA
>CAZQRR010000175.1:1421-4150 GCA_964595675.1 uncultured Rubrivirga sp.
AGCCGGTCGACAGGACTGAACCCACCGACTAGGGAGTTCGGTTTCGCATCGAGCGAAACCGCGGGATGCGCGATCGCGCAAGTGAGTCAGGCCCCGTAGCCTGGGGCCCAGGAGGGGTCATGCGTTCGCCGAAGAAGTTGCTGTCGTTCCTGCGGGATCCAGACGCCATCAGTGATCCCTCACTGCCCACTTTGGTGTACGCCTTCCAGGGGTTCGTCGACGCCGGCGCCGGAGTGCGCCTGGCAGCAGCCCACCTAAGGTCCACGTGCAGTACCGAAGTGATCGCTACCTTCGATGCCGATGAGTTGATCGACTACCGAGCTCGCAGGCCACGCATGCACTTCTCCAGCGATCACTTCACGTCAGTCGAGACTCCCCAGATCACGTTGACCCGCATGTGGGATGGGGCTGGAAGGGACTTCCTGCTCTTGGACGGCCCGGAGCCGGACTACCAATGGAACCGTTTCGTGGCGGCGGTGGACCTGGTGGTCGATCAGTTCGACATCACGCACGCGGTCGGCTTGTCCGCCATCCCATGGCCGAGTCCGCATACCCGGCCGATCAGCATCACGGTGCACGGAAACGACCGCGATCTCGTTGCGGGGCGCAGTGCGGTTCTGGGGGATATCGAAGTGCCCGGCCACATGGGTGCGCTACTTGAATTCCACCTAGCAGAGCGTGGATTGTCCTCGGTCGGCGTCACGGCGCAGGTGCCGCACTACTTGGTGCAATTCGAATACCCCCGCTGTGCGATGGCCCTCATCGAAGGTTTGGCCGATGTCACGGGACTGGAGTTGACCGCGTTCGGTCTGGAGGACCAAGCCGTCAAGGCAGACGGCGAAGTCGCCGAGCAGCTCAGTGGCAACGAAGAGTTCGCCGCGGTCGTCAGCGCCCTGGAGATGCAGTACGACCAGATGTCGGAGGCGCGCAGCGCCTTGACCAAACCCAGCAGTGCGCCCCAGGGGGTTGTACCGAGCGGTGAGGAAATCGCCGCCCAGGTCGAGGAGTTCCTCGCGGGTCTGGAGAGCGGCTCGGACAAGGAAGACAAGGCGCGTGGCGACGAGGCCGGCTGACCCTCGCGAACGTTAACTCAGCTAGAACAAGCTGTTCCATCGGCGGGAAGCGCACCTGTCAGCAGGTACCGGTCGGTGATGTCGTCCACGCACAGGTTCGAACCGCCGTAGGCCGTATGTCCATCACCCCGGTAGGTCAGCAGCACGCTCGTGGGCAGTTGGCGGTTGAGTGCCTGCGACCACCTGTAGGGGGTCGCAGGATCGAAGGTGGTGCCGATGATCAGAATCGGAGCCTCGGTTGAGGATGCGACCGCTGCGGGTGGGACATCCGAATGCCCCAACCATGAACTGCACGGGGCGTTCCCCCATGCCATGGCTCGGCCCATCTCCGGGATCGGCACACCCGAGGACCACGTGCGTGCTGCGGACATCAGTCCGGCTTGGCCGGGAGTGGCGGGGTAGTCCCAACAACCGATCGCGTAGAAGGCGGAGGCGATGTTGCTGCCGTAGCGGTTCGGTCCGGTCTGGTCGTTGGCCAACTGGGCGAGCAACTGCAACGTGGTGCCATCGCCTCGGTTCGCCTGACGAATCCCCGTTCGCAGCGTCGGCCACAGATCAGTGGAATACATGCTGAAGAACAGCGCCGTCAGGGCCTCGGATTGCACGAGGCGGCGACTGCCGTCCGTGCGCATGGGTGAGCGCTCGAGTTGTGCGACGAGGCTGTTGATCGTGTTCAGGACGCCACGCTGGGTGGGTGCGACGCAATCGGAGCGCTTGGCGCAGTCTGTTGCGAACCGCTGCATGGCGAGTTGGAAACCGGCGGACTGGTCTTTCGAAATCTGCATTGCATCCAGCTGCGGATCCACTCCGCCGTCGAGAACCATGCGACCGACACGTTCGGGAAACTCCTGCGCGTACAGGGCACCGAGGCCGGTTCCGTAGGAGAACCCGAGCCAATTGAGGCGTTGAGCTCCGAGTGCTGCCCGGATTACGTCCATGTCGCGAACCGTGTTGTCCGTCCCCACGAAACGCGCCAACTCCGGATCGAATTCCAGGCAGCCGCGCGAAATGTCCGCGGCCCGGGTCAGGAGAGTGGTCCTCTCACGCGGGGTATCGGGCGTCGAGTCGGTTCGAAACCATCGAGTGGTTTGCTTTCCGGTGAGGCAACGAATCGGTGCGGAGTCGCCCACCCCACGGGGATCGAACCCGACGATGTCGAAGGCTCGTCTGACATCGGAGTCGATCACCGATCCGAGGTACTCCGCGAAGTCGAGTCCACCGGCGCCCGGACCTCCGGGGTTGACCACCAGGTTCTGGGGAGACGGGCCGGTCGCAGGGACGCGCAGGAGGGCCAACTCGATGGTCCGCCCGCTGGGGCGGGAGTAGTCCAACGGCACCGTGACCTCAGCACACTGAACTGCCGGGCCCCGTCCTTCGCAAGAGCCCCAGGTGACCTGCTGGGAGTAGAACGCCTGCAAGTCCGCCCGATCCTGCGAGGGAGCGGCCAGCGCAGGCGACGAGGTCAGCCCCCAGGGCAGCGCGGCCGCGAGGAGGAATGTGGTCAGGGAAGGCAGACGCATGGCTCGACGGTACGTCACCCACACCGCCCGTGGGCCTCGCGGCTCGGTTGAAGATCGATCCGGACATGCCAAGCGGCGGCCAAAACCACCTCATGGCAGGCTAGTAAGACCATCGCGAAGGGAAGTGAACCTGTGG
>CAZQRR010000176.1:0-4124 GCA_964595675.1 uncultured Rubrivirga sp.
ACCTTCGTGCACGACTGGTTGACGCTCGCGATCTTCGTCGTCGTCGTTGGCCATATCTACATGGCGATGAACGACGCCGAAGCGCGCGTGGGAATGCGCACGGGAGAGGTGTCAGCAAAGTGGGCGCAGCGCGAGCACCCTCAGTGGGCTAGCGAGGCTCAGTGAATTCGCGCAGAACAGTGGCGATGGCTGCAACACTCTCAAACTCTCCTGTGGACACCTTGATGGTGAAGTCGTAGGCCTCGTCGTTGTTCATGGTTAGGCGAAGACCATTCATGCCGAGAAACACGACAGTTCCCGCTAGAGCCAAGCGCTTGTTTCCATCGACGAGTGGATGGTTGCGAGCCAGCGATTCCATCATTGCGGCGGCTTTGTCCCACAAAGTCGGATAAGCATCGGCGCCAAAGACGCTTGCTTGTGGTCGGAACGCCGCTGCCTCCAGAAGACCGTGGTCGCGAACCAATGGTTGCGACCCGATCACTCGGGAGGCGACCTTCATGAGGTCGTCGTAGGAGAGATAGATCATTGGCCGAGTCGTTCAAGCGCCTCCGCGAATGGCGGCAGTTCGGCATCCATAACCTGCTCCAGCAATTCCGCGTGAGATTGACGCTGCACGAAATCTCGTAGTGCAGCCCGCATAACCTCGTTTTGGGACACACCCGAACGGTCTGCGTAGGTGGCGAGCGCTTCTTGCTCCTCCGGGGAGAGACGAACTGTGAGAGCCATGCCGAAATGGTATCAACCATGACACCATTTGTGAACCGCTACGCCCCCAGCCAGAAATCCATCCACCGAACGAAGATCAGGGCGAGGACGACCAGGAACGTCGAGCCGATGAGGACCCAGCGCAGTGAAGCGACCGTTTGGGCGATTGCCCCGGGTCCGCTGGAGCCGCTCAAGCGTCCTGCAGCTGCGTTGTCCGCGGTCACCTGCCAAAAGACCGGGATGGTCGCAGCCCAGGCGACCATGCACCACGGGCACAGCGCCCCGATCACATAGAGGCTCTGGAAGATCAACCAGATCACGAAACCGAAGCCGAACAACGCGCCTGCATTGAGCCCGAGCCAGATCCACCGCGGGAGTTCCACGCGCGCTAGCAACAGCACGCCCATGGTGATCACCACCGCGTAACTGACTAGGCCGATGATCGGGTTGGGGAAGCCGAAGGCCTCGGCCTGCTCGGTGACGATGATCGATCCGCAGGACAGCACCGGATTGATGTCGCAGCCGGGAATGTAGTTGGGATCCCCAATGATCGCGATCTTCTCGAGCGTCAACTGGAATGCGGCGAGCAGGCCGAAGACGCCGCCGAGCAGGAGGATCCACGGCGTTGAACGGTAGGACGGCACGACGGGACGATAACCCGAGTGCCCTTTCGGTGCTTGCGGGGTGCCCTTTCGGCGTTGGGATGGGGTGGGGAGGTCGAGCCGTTAGGACTTGTCCCACCACAGGGTGGCAACCTGATGCGGCTGTGCGTCTTGCTGCTCGATCAGGGCAGCGGCAACCTCCGCGTCATGATCCTGCGTCAGGCACAACCTGATGCGCGCAAAGCGAACGCGCTCCTCCTGGGCCATGTCCACCCGCTTGCCCCAGGAGTCGTCGATCCACTCCTCGAGGTGGGCGTCGTAGCCAAGTGCCCTCGCGATCGCCGCTAGATCCACGCCGGTGGGCTTGGTCGGTCGGTCCACGTCCCAGAACTTCTTCCACAAGGGGTTCATGCTCGTTTGGGGGTGGTGCATCGGAACTTCGAGGACTACGCGGCGTCGGGCATGGGAGTTAAGCGCCTGCAAGAACGGCACGATGTCGCGCACGTTGTAGGCGACGTGGTGACACACCACCACGTCGGCTTCGGGAACCTCATCGGCAACGTCCGGCCAATCGCCGAGGAACTCTCGGTGCGAGGCGCCGCGCTCCTGCGCTGCCTGCGCGAACGCGTCGAGCATCCCCTGCTGGTGATCGACGGCGATGACTTCAGCCGCCGGCGGGACGAGAGCGAAGGAAGCGCGACCGCCTCCACTTCCAATGTCCAGCACACTGCCGCCCTCGGGCAACACCTCGCGCGCCCGCTGATGGGAAATCGAGTCGGCGATTTCGCCATCGACAGTAAACATGGCCACCGGGTGAATCCACGGCGACTGGTCGGCCTGGTCGAGGATCTCCTGGGGAATCGCCCAGGAATCGAGGTCGGCAGCCCACGCTGTGGCCAGGGTGGGGAGATCCGTGCCTGAATTCATACCCCCGAGGGTATCGGATACAGGCCCCTCCCCATCGCGAACTGCCAGGTTTTGAAACACGAACTGCCAGATCCCCAGGCACGAACTGCCAAGTATCGAGTGGTGAACTGCCAGTCGGCGGCCGAGCTACCCAGCTGCTTGGTCCTGCACGCAGTGTCGGCTGTTCGAGCACACATTCTCTTGGCAGTTCGAGCACAGATTCTTGGCAGTTCGAGCACAGATTCTTGGCAGTTCGGCGCAGGGGGCTGACGCAGCGTCGGCATGATGGCCTCGATCTCGGGGCTATCGTGCTGCCGTGTCGAGCGTCGAGGATCGCCAACCCCTGGCCGCCCTCATCGGTGGCCCGCGCGGGGCGCTCGAGAGCATCCTCCCGCCGATCGTTTTCGTCGCGGTTTACGTAGGACTGGGCGATGAGAACCCCGACTCACTGACCTGGGCGATCGTGGCTGCGCTCGCATTGGCTCTGGTTTTCGGCATCTGGCGCTTACTCGAGCGCAAGCGACCCACGCGCGTGGTCGGCGCACTCGTAGTGGTCGCCCTCGGTGCCTACCTGGCGGCGCGAACCGGGAGCGCGGCGGCATTCTTCTGGCCACGCGTGCTGTTGAACGTGCTCTCCGCACTCGCCTTCGTGGTCGGCAACGTCGTGCGCTGGCCGCTGCTCGGTGTGATCGTGGGACCCCTGGTCGGAACCGGTATGCGTTGGCGGAAGGACCCGGTCTTGGTTCGTGCGTACGCACGCGGCTCGTGGCTGTGGGTGCTGCTCAACCTGGTTCGCGCCGCGGTGCTCTTCCCCCTCATCACCGCCGACGCACTTTGGGGGCTCGCTGCATCCGGAGCGTTCTTCTACCTGTTGGTCATCGCGACAGTTTTGGGTTCTTGGGTTGTGATCAAGCGCTCGATACCACCGGGCCACCCGGGCATTCGCGACCCGCAAGTTCCAGTAACCACTTCCTGAACAACGGACCGATAGAAGTACGACGTCACTCCGGCTGACAGGTTCCGCACCAATACAGCTTGCGCGCCCCCATCTCGGCCATCTGTACTTCATCACCGCACAGGTGACACTCCTGACCTGCGCGCCGATAGACGTACACCTCACCGCCGTGGCGGTCCTCGCGCGGACGCCGCCCCATGATCTCGGGCAGGTGCTCGGCGCGAACGGTGTCGATGCGACCACGCTTGGTGCCCTGCGTCATCAAGACAACCAGGTCCTCCCACATCGCGTCGAACTCACCGCGGCTGAGCTTCTTCCCGGGACGAAACGGCGAGATGTTGTGCCGGAACAGAACTTCCGCGCGATAGATGTTGCCCACCCCGGCGAACACCCGTTGGTCCATCAGTAGCGCCCCGATGGGTGCGCTGCTGCGCTCTACTCGATTCCACGCAGGGGTGGGATCGGACTTGCGGATCGGGTCGGGGCCGATGCGGGCAACAGCTGCCTGCTTGGCCTTCTCATCCAACAGTTCGCACACGGTCGGGCCACGCAACTCCGCGTAGCCGTCGTCGCTTCGCAGCCGCATCCGGATCTGTCCGAACGGCTGCGGGGCTTCACCCTTGCCGATGCGCCACTTCCCGAAAAGACCAAGGTGCACATGCACCCACAGGTCGCCGAAGCGCAGGAACAGGTGCTTGCCGTGCGCTTCGACCTTGTCGAGCACTCGGCCGTTGATCTTCTTGGCATCGGCGGCGAACCGCCCCTGCGGACTGTCCACGCGTACTTCGCTGCCCCGAAACAATGTGCGCAATCGGCGCGCCTGATTGTGGATGACATTGCCCTCAGGCACGGCTGGCGACTTCCTCCCCGATCGCCGCCGCGAAGGCATCGACGTCGTCTGCGGTGGTGTCCCATGCGCACATCCAGCGCACCTCACCGGTCTCCTGGTTCCACGT
>CAZQRR010000177.1:0-4024 GCA_964595675.1 uncultured Rubrivirga sp.
AGTACTTCCACGGCAGCATGTTCGTGGTGGCGCACTTCCACTTCATGCTCATGGGTGTGGGCCTGTTCGGTGCCATGGGCGGTATCGCGTACTACTTCCCGAAGATGACCGGACGGATGCTCGACGAACGGCTCGGTTCGATCGGTTTCTGGACGGCGTTCGTCGGCTTCCAGGTCACGTTCATCTCGATGTTCGTCGCCGGCCTTCAAGGCCAGCCACGACGTGTTCTGCAGTTCGACGATCTGTTCAACATCTCCAACTGGATCTCCACGATCGGCGCCTACACCATCGGCGTGGGCATGCTCATATTCCTCGGCGCCATCGTCTCCTCGTGGAAGTACGGAGAGATCGCTCCCTCCAATCCTTGGGGCTCGAAGTCCCTGGAGTGGCAGACACCCACGCCGGTACCTCTCGAGAACTTCGCTGTCCTGCCCGTGGTCACCGAACGCCCCTACAACTACGGCATTCCTGATCCCTACGAGAAGGAGATGCAAGAGCACGACGGTGATCTCACGACGAAGGTGGGTGCGAAGTGAGTACTGAGGCAGTAAGCACCGAGCCCACACCGTTGTATCCCCCCACAGGTGAGCCGATCGGCGAGATCGCGCGACGCACCAAGGTGGGCTTGTGGACGCTGATCGTGATGAGCGTGTCGGGCACCTTGGCCCTAGTGATCAGCTATTCGTACCTGTGGGCACTGAACGTCAACGGCGGGTGGGCACCTCCCGGTGCCAGCTTGACCGCCAACCAAACCAACTCCACCCTTCCCGGCAAGAGCGATGCCACGTTCGCTCCGGAGTGGCCCTTCTGGGCGATCTTCGGCCTGACCGTCCTGGCGACTATCGCCATGTGGTTCGGCTACAAGGAACTGGTCAAGGGCCATCGGGCTGGCATGCTGCTCGGTGGCACGGTTTCGCTGCTCATCTCGATTGCAGCGCTCGTGGCCCAGTGGATTCAGATCTCCACGTTCCCCTTCGGTGCAGCCGATGGCGCGTACGCCTCGGCGGTATTGCTCCTGTGTGCGGAAAACATCTTCAACCTCTTGCTTGTTGTGTTCTTGCTCACCGGGCTCGTCAACCGAACGCGTAAGGGACTCATCTCACCGCTGGTCTACTACCAAACGAAGTTGATGAGCTACTGGATGGTGTGGATCTGTATCTCGGTTCTGCTCGGTGCGCTCCTCACCACGTTCTTGGTGGAGAGCCCCAACACTGATCCATCGATCTTCGGAACCTTCAAGCTCCAGTCCTGATGGTCGTTCACGAACCCGCTGCAGCTCCGACCAAGAGACTCATCGCGCCACTTCTTGTTGGCATTCCGGTACTCCTGTTGGTGGTTGCGTCCCTCGGAGGCTTGAGCGAATCCGACATTCCGGGACTGCCGGTGGTGCCCTTCGCCACCTTGGTCTCCCTGCCGATTGACATCTGGATTCGCGATATCGCCATGGCCATCACGGTGGGTGGTGCGATTGTGGGCGGGGTACTGGCCCCACGGCCGGACCCGCGCGTAGGTCGGCTCACGTCGGGTGCGGCAATTGTGTGGTTGACGGCATTGGCGATCCAAGCTGTCCTCACCGTGTCCGAGGTATTGGCTATGCCACTGCGGTCAGCCTTCGATCCCACCATCATGTGGTCACTGCTTACTCAGACCACCCTCGGACGCGTCATCCTCATCCAGTTCGCTCTCGTCGCCCTCGTTGCGCTTCTGGGCTGGGTGGTCCTTGATCGCATCACCGGCGTGATCATCGCGGGTGCGACGCTGATCGCGGCGTTTCTCCTCGGATTCACGGGTCACTCCGGGATAGCCGATGGACACTCCGCTGCGACCATCAGTCTGGGTCTGCATGTTGTTGCGGCATCTGCGTGGATCGGAGGCTTGATCGCGACCATCGTCTACGTCACGAGTAGTTCGCTACACAAGGACGTGGTGCTCCGGCGTTACAGCGTGCTCGCGCTGATCAGCGTGATCGTCCTTGCGGAAAGTGGATTGCTCAACGCGTCGCTGCGCTTGGACGGTCCGGCTTCCCTCATCACCAGTCCGTACGGTGCGATCATCACAGCCAAGGTGTGCATCCTCATCGTGCTCATCGGCTTCGGCTGGCGGCAAAGGAGGCGCGTCATCGATCGACTCCCTGAAGGTCCAACCTCTCGAACTCTCGTGCAACTTGGCGTATGGGAAGTCGCGTGGATGGGAATCGTGATCGGTTTGTCCGTAGCCCTGGCGCGCACTGCGCCGCCTGCCGGTGTGATCGCCGGCGACGCGATGTCAGTTGCGTCGATCGTGCTGCTCGGTTTGGGGCTGCCACTTGCGCTTCGGTCAGCGACCAGCAAAAAGTCAACGGGCCCGCTGCGCAAGTACCCGGAGGCAGCCGCCGTGATCCTGGTCGCAGCGATGTTTGCCTTTCCTACGGCCATGCAATCGCAGATCCTCGGCCCGCAGGTGCTGGCCGTCCTTGCCATCGTGGTACTCCCTGTGGCCGGCTGGGTGTTCTGGGGGGCGGTCGATGGGCCGCAGCGGACTATCGCTCTCGTGATTTCAGCCGTGGCGGTGCCGGCCGTGGCGTGGTGGACTGAGCGAGATGTCCTCGGAGGCTTGACGTGGTCCACGTGGGTTATCGCGGGCTTGGGCGTGGGTCTGATCGCCTGGTTCGGCGTGTGTGCTGCACCGAAGTCCGTGCAGGACGCTACGCATGGTGCGAAGGTGTTGGCATGAGCGAGAATCGCCGGCGCTGGAAGGACTTCTGGACATTGCACGTGCCGCTCGTAGTGTTCGTGGGCTTGTCGATTTATGCCAGCATCAATCAATTCAACCGTTGGCAGTCCGGAGTCGATCGCTCTTTCGGCTACATGATCCAGTGGCCGATCATCGGGGTCTTCGCCATCATCGTGTGGAACCGCTATCGCAAGCATGGAAGTTTCAGCAATTGGATCGGCAGGTACTACCGCGAGCGAGCAGCGAAGTTCGAGGCCGAGGCCGAGGCCAAGGAGCGTGCCGAGGTGGCGATCCTCGATGAGGATCCGGAGACGCAAGCGTGGAAACAGTACGTGGCCCAACTGCATCGGGAGGACCCCCCTGGAGGTCCTCCCGAGCGTTCAGCAAGTAACTAGCGGAGCGTTCTAGCCCTGCGGGCGGTGCGGCTGAATGGCATCTGCGGGAATATGACCGAAGCGACCGGCCTGGAAGTCCTCGAAGGCTTCGATGACTTCGGCCTTGGTGCTCATAACGAACGGCCCGTACTGGAATGTGGGCTGCCGAAGCGGCACACCGCCGATGATGAACATCTCCAGGTTGGGCGAGCGTGCCTCCTGTTGAGCTGAGGCAGTGATGCGTAGCGCATCGCCGTTCACCAGCACGGCCATCTGGCCGGTCTGTACCGGGCGCTGCTCCACACCTACCGAACCGAATCCGGCGAGGGTGTAGGCCAGCGCGTTGAAGTCGCTGCGCCACGGGATGTCGATCTGCGCTCCCGGTGCGAGAGTTAGGTGCACGATCGCCAGCGGTGTGTGGGAGATGCCCGGACCCTTATGTCCGGCCACTTCACCGGCCAGCACGCGTAGCACCGCACCGCCGTCAGCGCTGGTGACCATAGAGACGTCTTCACCTTGCAAGTCCTGATACTGCGGGGCGATCCGCTTCTTCTCTTTCGGCAGGTTGATCCACAGTTGCAAGCCGTGGAAAAGGCCACCGGATTCGACCAGGTGCTCGGGGGGTGTCTCGATGTGCAAGATGCCATCGCCGGCGGTCATGTACTGCGTGCCGCCCTCGAGGATCGTGCCGCCGCCACCGTGATTGTCCTGGTGCAAGAACTGTCCGTCGATCAGGTACGTGAACGTCTCGAAGCCGCGGTGCGGGTGCCACGGCGTGCCCTTCGGCTCGCCAGGGGCGTATTCGACCTCGCCCATCTGATCCATGTGAATGAACGGGTCCAGGTCCGATGGATCGATGCCCGCGAATGCACGCCGAACCGGGAAGCCTTCTCCCTCGTAGCCCTGCGGTGCACTGGTGACGGTCTTGACCGTGCGCA
>CAZQRR010000178.1:0-4016 GCA_964595675.1 uncultured Rubrivirga sp.
GGCTGCTGCGGAGAGGGTGCGACCACACATGGCCCCTGACAAGGACCTCGATCTGCTCGCAATGAACGGCCCGCTCGCCGGTGGCCTCCCCACTCAATACGTGGACGTCGATCCCGAGGAGACGAAGGAGTGGATCGACTCCCTCGACGCCCTCGTCGAGGCATCGGGCAACTATCGAGCCCGCTACGTGATGCTGTCGCTGCTGCGCCGCGCTGCCGAGAGGAACGTGGGCGTTCCGAGTCTGCGAAGCACCGACTACATCAACTCCATCTCCCCCGAGCGCGAGCCCTGGTTCCCCGGCGACGAAGCCGTGGAACGAGAGATCCGTCGAATGATCCGCTGGAACGCGGCGATCATGGTGCACCGCGCCCAGCGCCCGGGGATCTCCGTGGGCGGACACATCTCCACCTACGCCAGCTCGGCCACGTTGTACGAGGTCGGCTTCAACCACTTCTTCAAGGGCCCGGATCATCCGCACGGGGCCGATCAGATCTTCTTCCAAGGCCATGCGTCTCCGGGGATGTACGCGCGTGCCTTCATCGAGGGTCGCATCACCGAATCCCAGATGGACGGATTCCGCCAAGAGCTCTCCCACCCCGGCGGTGGCCTTCCCTCCTACCCGCATCCACGGTTGATGCCCTGGTTCTGGCAGTTCCCCACCGTGTCGATGGGTCTGGGTCCGCTGAACGCGATCTACCAAGCCCGCTTCAACAAGTACCTCCAGCACCGCGGTTTGGCCGACACCTCCGAGCAGAAGGTCTATGCGTTCCTCGGCGATGGAGAGACCGACGAGGTCGACGCCGTCGGAGCGTTGACCCTCGCCGCGCGCGAGGAACTCGACAACCTCGTGTTCGTGGTGAACTGCAACCTGCAGCGCCTCGATGGTCCGGTGCGTGGCAACGGCAAGATCATCCAAGAACTCGAATCCCTCTTCCGCGGTGCGGGCTGGAACGTCCTCAAGGTCGTGTGGGGACGCAAGTGGGATGAACTCCTGGCGGCCGATCGCGACGGTGCGCTCGTCAACTTGATGAACAACACCCGCGATGGTGACTTCCAGACCTACAAGGCCGAGAACGGCGCCTTCATCCGCGAGCATTTCTTCGGTCGCGATCCACGCACGGCGAAACTCGTCGAGAACTGGAGCGACGACGAGATCTGGTCGCTGCAACGCGGTGGTCACGACTACCGCAAGATGTACGCCGCGTACGAGGCCGCCACCAAGGTCAAGGGCCAACCGACGGTGATCTTGGCGAAGACCATCAAGGGATGGACCCTGGGCTCGCAATTCGAGGCCCGCAACGCCACGCACCAGATGAAGAAGCTGACTCTCGAGGACTTGAAGGAGTTCCGCGACCGGCTGCACATCCCCATCGCGGATTCCCAGTTGGACGCGTACCTGCCGCCGTACTACAACCCCGGTCCGGACAACGAGGCGATCCAATACATGCTCGAGCGCAGGCGGGCCCTGGGCGGATTCCTTCCCAGCCGCCGCCGTAGCGCACCGGCGCTCCCCCAACCACCGGATTCGACCTACGAGGTGGTGGAGCGCGGATCTGGCAAGCAGCCCGTTGCAACCACGATGGCCTTCGTTCGACTCCTCAAGGACCTGATCAAGTTCGAGGGCATGGGTGCGCACTTCGTGCCGATCATCCCGGACGAGGCCCGCACGTTCGGCATGGATTCGCTGTTCCCCACGCTGAAGATCTACTCACCGCACGGCCAGCAGTACACGTCGGTGGATCGAGATTTGATGCTCTCGTACAAGGAGTCGGAGACCGGACAGATCCTGCACGAGGGAATCAACGAGGCCGGGTCCGTCGCGAGCTTCACCGCAGCCGGCACGTCGTACTCCACGCACGGCGTGCCGATGATCCCCATCTACATCTTCTATTCGATGTTCGGATTCCAGCGCACCGGCGACGGCTTTTGGGCGGCCGGTGATCAGATGGCCCGAGGATTCGTGATCGGTGCCACCGCCGGTCGCACCACCCTCAACGGCGAGGGCCTCCAACATGAAGACGGCCACAGCCAACTACTCGCCAGCACCAACCCAGCCGTGGTCGCCTACGACCCCGCCTTCGGTTACGAGCTGGGCCACATCGTCAAAGAGGGTCTGCGCAGGATGTACGGCGATCCCGATCCGAACGCGCAATTCAGTGAGTACGACATCCACGACGAGCACCGCAAGGACTCACCGAACGTCTACTACTACCTGACGGTCTACAACGAGCCGTATCCGCAGCCTGCGCAGCCGGAGGAATGCGACGTGGAGGGAATCATCCGCGGCATGCACCTGGTGAGCGAGGGTGCAGGCGATGGTCCACGCGTGCAGCTGCTGGCCAGCGGCGTGGCCGTGAATTGGGCTTTGCGTGCGCAAGAACTGCTCGCTCAGGACTGGGGTGTGGTGGCCGATGTCTGGTCGGTCACCAGCTGGAATCAGCTCCGCCGAGATGGCCTGGCGGCGGACCGACACAACATGCTGAACCCGCGCGATGAGGAAGTTGTCCCGTTCATCACCCGGCGCCTGAGCGGACGCCAAGGACCGGTCGTGGCGGTGTCCGATTGGATGCGCGCGGTGCAAGACCAGGTGCGCGAATGGGTGCCGCAGCCGTTCGTGTCACTGGGCACCGATGGCTGGGGGCTCTCGGATACCCGCGGCGCCCTTCGCCGACACTTCCTGGTGGACGCCGAGTCAATCACCGTGCAAGCACTAGCGATGCTCGCGAAGTCCGGGGAGGTGGATACGGACTCCGTGGTCAAGGCCATCGAGACGTACCGCCTCGAGGATCCCTCTGCGGCGGATGCCGGCAATACCGAGGGTTCGGGCTGAGGCACTCATGTTCCTAGCGGGGAGGTAGGCGATGACCAACGATCCACGACGCTTCTTGATGTACCTCGAAGCCGAGCGGAATGCCGCATTGCTGTATCGATCCCTCGCCGAGACCACCGACGGTGAGCGTCGGCAGGCACTGCTCGAGTTGGCCGACGTCGAGGACCAGCACGCCGCCCACTGGATAGACAAACTGCACGAATACGGCGTGGAGGTTCCCCCTCCCCCCGCCGCGCTCGATCCCGGTGATGCGCAGTTGGTGACTCGAGCTCGTTCGCTCGGGTTGGTGTCCGTGCTCGACACCCTCGAGGAGAACGAGGGCGCCGATGCCGGCATGTACGACGACGAACCCGAGGCGCTGCCGACTATGCCCTCCGACGAGCGAGACCACGCCGAGGTATTCCGCACACTCAAGGGCGACAAGCCGGAGAGATTCCCGCACCGCGCCATGGCACCCAAGGACGGCGAGAAGTGGCACAAACTCGACAAGTCCGGATCCATTCGGGCGGCCGTCTTCGGTGTGAGCGACGGGCTGGTGTCCAACACGGCGCTGGTCATGGGCTTCGCCGGTGCGTCCCTTGCCGGTGCCATCGACAACTCGGTGGTGCTGTTCGCCGGCCTCGCCGGTCTGCTCGCCGGTGCGTTCTCGATGGCCGCAGGAGAGTACGTGTCGGTCGCCAGTCAGCGGGATCTGTTCAAACGCGAGATCGATCTCGAACGACAGGAACTGCTCGAGAAGCCCGAGGAGGAGCGGCTCGAACTCGAACTCATCTACCGGGCAAAAGGCCTCCCCCGTGATCAAGCGCGGGCCATATCCGAACAGATCATGGCCGATCCGGAAACCGCCCTGGACACACTCGCACGCGAGGAACTCGGTCTGGACCCGGACGAATTGGGATCTGCGTGGAAAGCCGCGATCTCCAGCTTCATCGCCTTCGCCATCGGTGCCTCGGTGGTCGTCATTCCCTACGCGCTCTTGTCGGGAGTCCCGGCCTTCGTGCTCGCCATCGCCTTGGCGCTGATCGGCCTGGTCGTGGTCGGCGGAACCGTCGGACGACTCTCCGGACGTGGAGTGATCTTCAGTGCCGGGCGTCAGACCATGTGGGGGGTCGGTGCTGCTGCGGTGACCTACCTCGTCGGCAGCCTCGTCGGCGTGAACGTCGGCTGATCGACTCGGTGAGCACCG
>CAZQRR010000179.1:0-3970 GCA_964595675.1 uncultured Rubrivirga sp.
CTTGCCAACCGCTGTTAGAAATCTCCTAACGCACCGCAAGGTGCGGGTCGGTTCGAAAACCGGCGGCCTATCGGGTCCGACCCGAAAGACCTCGAGTGCTGGCGAGGGCGGTCGCAAGGAGCGAGTCGAGGAGTTTGGAGAGAAGGCGGCCCCTGGAAACAGGAGGCGAGCCGCGCGGTCTGCACAAGCCGCGAGGGCCCCGGGCAACCGGGCGTCATCCTCGAAGCCCCATGGCAAGGCCCCTCGAACTCATACTTCGAGGGGCCTTGCTCTATGTATGGGTTTCTACCTCACAGCGAGCGCCGCTTTGCGTTGCCACGCCGTGGGTCTAGTGGAGGATTTCCCCGCTGGAGAAGTACTCGGCCAGCCGCCGCATCCCCTGCTCGATGCTCACCCGAGGCTTCCAGTCCAGCGCCGACCAGGTGGGGCGGGGATCGAACCAGTGCGCGGTCGCGAGCTGCTCCACCAGGAAGCGAGTGACCAACGGCTCGCGCCTGGTGAGCGCACCGATCCATTCCCCCACCGCTCCCGCAGCGAAGGCCGGAGCGAAGGGCACCGAACGCATGGGCTCATCGATTCCAGCCGCCTGGACGATCGCCGCGACGATCTCGCGCACGGGCCGTGGCTCACCGTTACTGATCACGAAAGCTCGACCTCGCACCTGAGCGTTCGACGTTCTACCCACGGCATGCACGATCGCGTCGGCGGCGTTGTCGATGTACGTCGTATCGATCAACGCTCGCCCCCCGTCGATGACGAACAGTCGACCACTTCGCGCACGCGAGACGATCCGCCCGACGAGTTGCTCATCGCCTGGACCCCACACCAAATGCGGTCGCAAAGCCACGACCGGGATGTCGTCCACGCTCAAGACATACTGCTCGGCGATCGCCTTGGATCGTGAATAGTGACCGCGCGCACTCTGCGGGTCGGCTGCAGCGGCATCGGCTCCCACCAGCGCTCGTCCAGCATGGGCGACCGACGGCGAGGAGACGTGCACGAAGGACCCAACGCCCGCGCGACGAGCAGCGTCCACGACCACCCGGGTCCCGCCGACGTTGACCTTTTCGAAATCCGACCAGCGACCATCGATCCCGACCCGCGCGGCGAGGTGGATCACCGCATCGCAACCGGCGAGGGCTCGCTGGACGCAGGCCGGATCGGTCACGCTGCCCAGGACATCGGTGACATCGGCGCGATCGGCCATGCCGCTGGCATTGCGTTGCAGCGCCGTCACGCTCCATCCTTGCGCCGTGGCCGCTGCGATGACGGCGTTGCCCAGAAGTCCACGCCCGCCCGTCACCAGCAGTCGGTGATGTCCGCTCATCGACGTTCACTCATCGACGGCCCGCTAGAACCTCGCCGGCTTCGCCGGCCAATGCCTGGCGATCGATCTTCGCGCCGTGCCGTATGTCGACCGGCATCCGCGATCGCCACAAAACCGCGGCCACTTCCGGGATGGCCGCACGGATCACGTCGGTCAGGGCGGGGTCCGCGAGATCGAGCGTGACTGCCTTCCGCCGCGCGAGTGCCGGCGCACATACGACCACCGGCACTTGGCACCCGACGGGACCAACACCCACGGCTGCGACGAGCACATCGGTGCGTCCGGCATCGACCAACGCAGCTTCTGCCCGTTGCTCGATCGGAACCGGACCGACCGGACCCCGATCGGTGGTGATGACGTGCGCGAGGCGACCTTGTATCCACAGGCGTTGTTCATCGTCGAGGACGCCGACGTCGCCCGTTCGGTGCCAACCGGGATTGCGTGAGGCCTGACGTTCTACGAAGGCACGGCCGTCGTAGCGCGTCTTGGCGTGGCCGGCCTTGACGACAACCTCACCTAGAACGTCGCAGCGTTCGGTCAGGTCCTGCGAAGGGATTCCATTCCCATCCACGGGCGCTATGGCGACCTGCACACCCGGAAGGGGACGACCAACCAGGACGCCTAACTGCGCGTCGGTCGCAAGGACTTCCTCGGCCCGCACATCGGTTGCCGGGAGCACCTCGGTCATGCCGTAGGGGGTTCGCACATCCGTGTGCGGCCATAACTCCATCGCTTCGCGTAGTAGGCGCCGAGATACCGGCGCCCCCGCCAGCAGGAGATAGCGAAGATTCGAACTCGCTGCCATGAGGCGCTTTCGGGTGTCGCCCGTGGCTCCCGCCAAGACGGAGCGAAGGGCTGCCGGCGACATCCACATGACCGTGCCACCGGCCTGTTCCATGGCATCGGCCAGGGCCGAGGCAGTGAGGGAACCTGGACGGGAGGCATCCATGGCCGGGATGACCGAGGCGATACCCAGCAGCGGCCCCAACACCGCCCACGGAGCGAAGGCGGCAACCAGGACGTCGTCGGGAGTGAAGCCGTAATGGTCGAGCAAGACATCACGGGTGGCGGCGATGCGCTCACGTGTGTACGCGACGGGTTTGGCCGGCCCCGTTGCACCTGAGGTGAAGACGATCGCGGCATCGGTATCGGCCGAGTGACGGGATTCTTCGATTGACGGTTGGGAACGAGAATCGGACTGCGCCACAGTCGGCAGTTCATCGACCCACACCAGCGCCCCGCGCACACGCAGGGCGGCGACTATCGGCCTAGCTCGACGAATGGCCACCACATGGTCGATCCGGGCTCCGCGAAGTGACCGCCACAGGGCTCGTGGACCATTGGCTGCATCGATCACCACGATGGTGGCACCGATACTCCACACCGCGTAGACCACGGCGAGGAGATCGGCTCCCGGAGGGATCAGGAGGGCCACCCGATCGCCGGGTTGCACACCCCGCTCGGAAAGCCCCGAGGCGAGACTTCTCACTCGTGCGTCGAGCAATGTCCAGGGAATCGATCGCCACGAACCGGCGTGGGTTCGTTTCGCCGCCCGCTCGGTGACCGCTATGACATGGGACGACTCGAGATTCCGCAACCTCGTCAGCAGGTCCGCACTCGTCAGCGGGTCGGCAGCACCGCGACGGAAGACCTGATGTTGGGGTGAACTCCCTTGCCCCAGGTCCTGGATCCAGCGCCAGATCTCCTCGATCGCGTCCGGACGATCCTCGAGCACCAGATGACCGGCGTCGGCGTACTGCTGCACCTGTGCATGCGGCATGCGTCGACGCAGATCATCGAGGTAACGCGGGGAGAAGACTGGATCGCGCATGCCCCACACCAGCAAGGTGGGCACGTCAGCCAAGGAGGACAGCCCCTCGGCAACGTCGTTCAAGGTGACCAACGAGGGATGGTCGGGTTGCAGGGGTATGTCGGCAACGAAGTCGTAGATCGCCTGGCGATCGGCGGCTCGGGTGTACGGGGCGCGCAGCGCTCGGGCGGACGGACGGTCCATCGAGGAGATCGCGGTGGTCGCAGCGACGAACCCGGGTGTTCGGTGCGTGACCATAGACAAGATGCCGGGTAATCGAGCGGCTGCGATCAAGGCCGGTGAGCGACGATGCTCAGGTTGGTGAACCGCGGTGTTCGTCAGGACGATCCCTACAAGGGACGCGCCTACAACAGACGCGCCAGCCAATCCGACGGCCCCGGATTGGACACGCTCTTCGACGAGTCGCTCGGCCAGACCTAGGGCGATGGGTCCACCCCAGTCGTGGGCCATCAACAGCACTCGGCCTCGCACATCCGCAGCGCGGATGATCGCTTCAGCGTCATCGATTCGATCAGCAAGCCGCCGGGAGTACTCGCTTCGCGCCGAGTAACCCATCCCGACCTGATCTATCGCGATGACTCGAACATCGGCGGGAGCCGACGCCACCACGCCACGCCACAGGTACGACCACGTCGGGTTGCCGTGGACGCACACGACCGTCAGATCCGCATCGCGGGGACCGACGTCCAGGACGTGCACACCTATCGGCCGCCCGTCTTGGTCGGCGATTTCCAGAACAGTCGACCATTCAGGGCGCAGGCCCGGTAACTCCGGTGGAGTGCGGGCGGGAGTCACCACTCGATTTCGATGAC
>CAZQRR010000180.1:0-3958 GCA_964595675.1 uncultured Rubrivirga sp.
CACCATCGACCAATCCGCACCCATCGCCTCCAGCACCCGCTCGGTGAGCTCCTTATTGTTCAATTCAAGGCCGCCGCCGATGTTGTAGGACTGTCCGGCCGCCCCCCGAGTGCACACGATCGCGATGCCGCGGCAGTGGTCATCCACGTGCAGCCAGTCGCGCACGTTCAAGCCGTCGCCGTACAGCGGCACCTTCTTGTCATCGATCAAGTTGGTAACGAACAGCGGGATGACCTTCTCCGGGAACTGATAGGGCCCGTAGTTATTCGAACAGCGCGTCGAGGAAACGTTCAAGCCGTACGTGACGTTGTAGGCGCGCACCAGCATCTCCGCTGCAGCCTTCGCCGCGGAGTACGGGGAGTTCGGCTTCAACGGCTCGTCCTCAGTCCACGAGCCGACGTCGATGGACCCGTAGACCTCATCGGTGCCGATATGAACCGTGCGCGGGATCCCGTGGCGCACGCACGCATCCAGCAGCGTCTGAGTACCGACCACGTTGGTTACCACGAAATCCTGCGGTCCGTGGATCGAGCGATCCACGTGGGTCTCGGCGGCAAAGTTGATCACTACGTCGTGGCCAGGGAGCACCTGATCGAGCAGGTCGCCGTCGCAAATGTCACCCTGGACGAAGGAGTAGCGCGGGTCGGCGGATACCGAAGCCAAATTCTCCAGGTTCCCCGCGTAGGTGAGTTTGTCGTAGACGGTCACACCAGTGCAGTCGTGGCCGAGGGAGTCGTAGGAACCGGCGAGCAGTTCGCGCACGAAGTGCGATCCGATGAAACCGGCTGCTCCGGTGATGAGGTATCGCACTAGCCGTTCTCCTTCAATCGTTCGAACCACACGCGGGCTTCGGTGAAATCGCTGTCGGTCACGCCATCGCGCAGCACGGGAGCGCGACCGTCGTGCCGTGGATACGAACCGAGGTAACGCACGTCCAAGCACACCCGGTGAAGACCCTTGATGGCCTCGGAGATGCGCTCATCAGCCACGTGGCCTTCCACGTCCACGCTGAAGTAGTAGTCGCCCAGCACCTTCTTGGTGGGACGGGACTCGATGCGCGTCAGGTTCACCCCGCGCACCGCGAACTCGGTCAAGATGCCGAGCAACGCACCGGGTTGGTCCTGATGGATGAACAAACTCAACGTGGTCTTGTCCGCGCCCGTGGGTGCTGGGATCGGACCGGGCTTGCGTACCACCACGAAGCGCGTGGTCGCATCGGAGGTATCGGCGATCTCGTCGGCGAGCACCTCGAGTCCGTAGATGTCGGCGGCGATCCGCTGGGATATCGCAGCGTCGAATGGTGCAGGGTCCTCGAGCAGCGCGGCAGCTGCTGCCGCAGTGGACATCGCCGGAATCACGGCCGCTTCCGGCAGATGCCGAGCCAGCCATCCGCGCACCTGCGCTTGCGCGTGAGGATGCGTGGCGATCCGACGAACGTCGGCCAGTGAAGCGCCCGGCCGCGCCAGCAGTGCGAACTGCACCGGCAGCACCACTTCATCGACGATCACCAGACGTTGTCCGCTGCCGAGTTCGTCCAACGTCGCGGAGACCGAACCTTCCACCGAGTTCTCGATCGGCACCAACGCGTAGTCGACGACGTCGTCGCGCACCGCCTCGAGCGCCGCGGGAACCGACGTGGCCGGCAAAAGCTCAGCGCCGGAGGAACCGGGCCACTTCAACACCGCGGCTTCAGCGAAGGATCCGCGCGGCCCCAGGTAGGTCACCGCACGGTTGTCGGTTCCAGCACCGATGCTCACGCCACACCACCCTTCGCTATCTTCACTGCCTCTTCCTCTTCGGGCGACAGCGGAATGTCCGGGCGCCCTTGCGCGATGCCCTTCAAGTACGAGCGAGTCTCCTGGCGGCCATGGATCGAGGTGATGATCAGGCCGTCGCCGGTGTCGTCGAGCAGCGCCGCGGAGAAGGAGTAGCGCCCGGCCATATCGCCATAGGCGTCGTAGCGGACCACCGACACATGGCGCAGCGCCAGATTCAAGTCCGCACGCACAGCTTCTACACGCTTGTTCAACTCGTGTACGTCGAGCGATAACTCTCCGAACTCCTCCCGGGTGCGGGCGAGCACGTCC
Source organism: uncultured Rubrivirga sp. (assembly GCA_964595675.1). Lineage (GTDB taxonomy): Bacteria > Actinomycetota > Actinomycetes > S36-B12 > S36-B12 > S36-B12. The sequence goes on from CAZQRR010000180.1 coordinate 2,088, forward strand.
ACGTAACTCTCCCGGCCCTCGACTACCGCGAGCAGGTCGTAGGAGCGCTGCAACCGAGCCAACCGGAACCAGGCCAACGCCGCAAGCACCACGCCCACGACGCCCACGACCACACCCACAAGGGCGAGGATCACGGCTGCCTGGGCGTCTAACGTCACCCCCGCAGGGTAGTGGTGGGCCCGTGATTGACTTCCCTCATGCTTCCCCAGCACCCGGCCCATGCCTCCCCGCGATGGACCCGGCCCGTGACCGAACGCACCCGAGCAGGCAGCCGGTGATCGACTTCGGCGTGCTGGCCACCACTGCAGCACTCATCTTCCCCGCGGAACTCCCGGACAAGACGTTCATCGCCACTTTGGTTTTGGCGACGCGATTCCCGCGCCGCGCGGTCTGGCTCGGGGTGATCGCGGCGTTCGCCGTCCAGGTCACCATCGCGGTGCTGGCCGGCGGCCTACTGTCCCTCGCCCCGCAGCAACTAGTACTCGGCATCGTCTTCGTTCTGTTCGCCGCCGGTGCGGTCATATTGATCCGTCAAGGGCTCACCAGCCGCGCAGTCGCCCTTGCGCAGGCCGAGCAGGAGATCGCCGAGACCGAGAACGCCGAGCAGATCACCCACATGCCGCTGCGTCCGGGTTTCCTCATGGTGTTCACCACGAGCTTCGCGGTCATCTTCACCGCCGAGTGGGGTGATCTCTCGCAACTCTTCACCGCGGGCCTCGCCGCGCGCACCGGCGATCCGCTCAGCGTGGGACTTGGCGCGTGGATCGCACTAGCCACAGTCGCCGCGCTCGCGACGTTCATCGGCGGTTACGTGCAGGACCGCTTCCCGCTCTACCGGATTCGGTTGGTCTCCGGCGCGATCCTCGCCGCGCTCGCGATCTGGACGGCCATCGAGTTCTTCCGGGGCTAGTAAGAAAAGAACAACGACGACGCCTTACCGCAACGTCACCTGACGGTTCGTCAAGCCCGCCCGCGCCCGACGCTGGTCATCGGTCAGCGGCGATGAATCAGCCAGCGCCTCAGCAAGACGCTCACCGAATGCAGCAGCAGGGGCTTCCGTCGCCTCGGCACCCATGCCCAGTGGCAGGTCCCATACCGGCGCGACCACTCCGCAAGCCCGGAACATGCCTACGTAGCGGGTGTCGGGGCCGAGGTCGTCGGCGCCGGCTGCGTGCAAGCGCGCTAACGCATTGAGCAGATCGTTCTCCGGCGTGGGCATGATCCAGCGCAGGTGCTCCTTGGCGCCCATCTGCGTCCAGTACGCGGCCTCGACCCCGGTCAGCTTGGCGGTCGGGTTCGCGTATTCCTTAGCGCGCTCGAGAGACGCGCGAACGTCACCGCTCATCTCGTCGGGGTTCCCGTCGATCCAGAAATCGAAGTTCTCGTGCACCGTCACGTCCAACTTCACCGACGGATCGAGCACGTCTTGCAACAGCGGGGTCTCCTCCGTCACGCGCCCCATGCCTACCGGTTCGCCGGGTTCAGCCGAAAGCGCATTGACCAACGCATCCGCGTAGTCGCGCGAGGCATCACCGGAGCCTGTGGTCACCTGCAAGCCCAGCAGGATCGAGCCATCCGCGCGCACGAGTGCCGGCCACGCCATCGGCAGCACCGACGCCAATGTGACCGCGCGGTCAGAGGCGTAAGCCTTCGCAAGCGTCAAAGGTGCAGTCGCCGAGGGCACCAACTCGCGCAGAGCCACCAGGTCGCACTCCGAAGCGAACCCTTCGAACGGTCGGGCGTTGGGCTGGACCCCGCGCGCCGAATCGCGGCCATGGCACGCCTTATAACGACGCCCTGATCCGCATGGACACGGCTCGCGCATACCGACAACGGGAACGTCGGCATTCCCCCCGTCGGAACTGCCTCCA
>CAZQRR010000181.1:0-3954 GCA_964595675.1 uncultured Rubrivirga sp.
GCAACAACGCCGAGGCGCTGGTCTACCAGACCGAGAAGTTCCTCGCGGACAACGCGGACAAGGTTCCGGCGGATGCGAAGGCAAACGTCGAGGAGCCGTTGAACGAGCTGAAGAAGGCGATCGAAGATAACGACCTCGGTGCCATGAAGACCGCGACCGACAAGGTCGCGCAGGCCAGCCAGGCCCTGGGTGCAGCGATGTACACCATGGCGCAGCAGGAAGGCACCGCTGGCGCTGAGGGTGCGGCCGATGCCGCGGCCGATGCCGCCGAGGACGAGGTCATCGACGCTGAGATCGTGGATGAGGACGAAGCCAAATGAGCAACCCCGGACATGACGAGGAGCAAGCCGGCGAGGGCGTACGCGTAAGCGACAAGCGCCGTATCGATCCGGAGACCTTCGAAGTCCGGGAGAGCGCCGCTCGACAAGCCGACGAGGCACTGGCTGCGGAAGACGCCGCGGCCAGTGCACTCGAAGGCGATGTCGCCGGGATCGAAGCCAAGGTCGCCGAACTCACCGCCGATCTGCAACGCGTGCACGCGGAATACGCCAACTACCGCAAGCGCGTCGAGCGCGATCGCGTCGTGATGCAGGAGATGGCGGTCGCAGGCGCGATCAACGAGCTGCTCCCGGTCCTCGACGACATCGAGCGGGCCCGCGAACACGGCGAACTCGAAGGTGCATTCCGGACGGTCGGCGAGGCCCTCGAGGCCGCGCTCGCGAAGGTGGGGCTCGAGAAATTCGGAGCGTCCGGTGAGGAATTCGACCCGACGGTCCACGAGGCCCTGACGAGCGAGGAGAACGACGCCGTCTCGGTTCCCACGGTCACCACGGTGTACCAGCCGGGTTACCGCTTCGCCGGTCGCGTACTGCGTCCGGCACGTGTTGCAGTCGCGGGCACCTGATCAGAGCTCGACCTACTGCATCAGGCAAGCAAAGGACGATGAGTTAAGGACGATGAACAAGGACTGGTTGGAGAAGGACTTCTACGCGACCTTGGGTGTTTCCAAGGACGCGAGCGAGGCTGAACTCAAGAAGAAGTACCGGACCCTGGCGCGCGAACTGCACCCGGACAAGAACCCCGGTGATGCCAAGGCTGAAGCCAAGTTCAAGGAAGTGTCCGAGGCCTACGACGTCCTCTCAGATGCCAAGAAGCGCAAGGAGTACGACGAAGCCCGCGCGCTGTTCGCTGGCGGTGGTTTCCCCGGAGGCGGATTCGGAGGCGGCGGCTACGGAGGTGGTGGATTCGGCGGAGGCCAGTACAACGTCAACGTCGAAGACCTGTTCGGCGACGGTGGCGGTGGCTTCGGCGACTTCCTCGGAGGTTTGTTCAACCGAGGTGGTGGTGGAGGTCGAAGCCGGCAGCCGCGACGTGGGCAGGACCTGGAGAGCGAACTCACACTCTCTTTCGACGACTCCCTCGACGGAGTGACCGTTCCGCTGCGGCTGAGCAGCGACGCACCGTGCTCGGTGTGCAACGGAACAGGCGCCAAAGCTGGAACCGTTCCGCGGTTGTGCCCCACCTGCGATGGCACGGGCCAGGTATCGCGCAATGCCGGAGGCTTCGCCTTCGCCGAGCCGTGCCCGTCGTGCCGCGGACGTGGATTGTTCGTCGACGACCCGTGCACGTCCTGCCACGGATCGGGTCGCGGCGCGAGCATCCGCACCGTGCAGGCCCGCATCCCGGCGGGTGTGAAGGATGGATCCCGGATTCGGTTGAAAGGCAAGGGTGGTTCGGGAGAGCGAGGCGGTCCTGCCGGAGATCTCTTCGTGACGGTTCACGTCTCGGCGCACCCGGTGTTCGGGCGCAAGGGGAACAACGTGACGATCACCGTTCCCGTCACCTTCGCTGAAGCCGCACTCGGTGCCCAGATCGCAGTGCCCACGCCGCGCGGCGGCTCGGTGACGGTCAAGATTCCCGCGGGGACCACGAACGGTCGAACCTTCCGAGTCCGTGGCAAGGGCATCCGTGGCAAGGACGGCAAGAACGGCGATCTGCTCGCGACTGTGGAAGTCGCGGTGCCGCAGAACATGTCCGCCGAGGCGCGCGAAGCGCTCCAGGCGTATGCGGATCTATCCGCCGACGAGGATCCGCGCAAGGACCTCTCGGCCATGGCGGGTGGCTCGACTTCGGGTGGTTCGACTTCGGGTGGTTCGAGTGGCTGAGCAACGCGCTGCATTTTCCGTCGCTTCCGACGCCCCGGTCTACGCGATCTCGGTTGCTGCCGAACTAGCAGGGCTGCACCCGCAGACCCTTCGTCAGTACGACCGCTCCGGACTGGTGGTTCCCACGCGCGTGGGTGGTCGCAACCGGCTATACAGCGGTCAAGACATCGCACGGCTGCGGGAAATCGCGCAACTGTCCGCCGAAGGACTGTCGCTGGAGGGGATTCGTCGGGTCTTGCAACTGCAGTCAGAAGTGCAAGAACTGCGTCGCCGCCTTGAGGAGTTCCGCGCCGAGGCATCCTCGCGTGCGCTCGTCGTGTGGCAGCCGAACCGTCGTGGTCGTCGCGCCTAGCCCAGTAGCCGCGTGTAGCAATAGATTTTTCGAAAGGTACGAACATGGACATCCAATTCACGACCAAGAGCCAGGACGCTCTCGGCGCGGCGGTGCGGATAGCCGCCGCCAACGGCAACCCCCAGGTGGAACCCATCCATCTGCTGGATTCCCTGCTGCAGATGGGACCGGGGATCGCCACGGCGCTGCTCGACGCGGTCGGTGCGAACACCGCCCAGCTCACGCAGGAGGCGCGCCGCAAACTCGAAGCTCTGCCATCGGCGCAAGGCAGCACCGTTGCGCAGCCGACCTTGAATCAAGCGGCGCTCAAGGTACTGAACGCCGCGCAATCCCTAGCGAAGGAGCGTGGGGATGAGTACGTCAGCACCGAGCATCTGCTCATCGGCTTGGCACAAGACGGAGGCCCGGGTGTCAGCGACATGCTGTCCGCCCAAGGTGCCACCGCACCAGCACTACTCGCAGCGCTACAGGAAGTCAGGGGGTCGGCCCGCGTGACCACACAAGATCCGGAGAGCACCTTCCAAGCTCTCGAGAAGTTCGGCGTAGACCTCACTGCGCGCGCCCGCGAGGGCAAGATCGATCCCGTCATCGGGCGCGATGAGGAGATTCGTCGCACCATCCAGGTGCTCTCGCGTCGCACCAAGAACAACCCGGTGCTGATCGGTGATCCCGGCGTGGGCAAGACCGCCGTAGTGGAAGGTCTCGCCCGCCGCATCGTCGAAGGAGACGTCCCCACGTCACTCGCCGGTAAGGCGCTCATCTCGTTGGACCTCGGCGCGATGGTCGCCGGTGCCAAGTACCGCGGTGAGTTCGAAGAGCGGTTGAAGGCCGTGCTCGATGAGATCAAGGAATCCGACGGCCAGATCATCACCTTCATCGACGAGCTGCATACCGTGGTGGGAGCTGGCGCCGGCGGTGATTCGGCGATGGACGCAGGCAACATGCTCAAGCCGATGCTCGCGCGTGGTGAGTTGCGCATGATCGGTGCCACCACCCTGGATGAGTACCGCGAGTACATCGAGAAGGACCCCGCTCTGGAGCGTCGCTTCCAGCAGGTGTTCGTGGATCAACCCTCTGTTGAGGACACCATCGCGATCCTGCGCGGCATCAAGGAGAAATACGAGGCTCACCACAAGGTGGTGATCTCCGACTCCGCACTCGTTGCGTCGGCAACCCTCTCCGACCGCTACATCACGTCCCGCTTCCTGCCAGACAAGGCCATCGACCTCATGGACGAGGCAGCTAGCAGGTTGCGGATGGAGATCGATTCCTCGCCGGTGGAGATCGACGTTTTGCAGCGTCAAGTGGACCGGCTGCGCATGGAGGAACTCGCGGTTTCCAAGGAGACCGACGACGCCTCGAAGGATCGTCTGGAGAAGATTCGCGGTGAGATCGCCGATAAGGAAGAGGAACTGCGTGGGCTTCGCGCTCGGTGGG
>CAZQRR010000182.1:0-3925 GCA_964595675.1 uncultured Rubrivirga sp.
CGAGGGCCTGCTTGTTCTCGCACAGGTGACCGGTGAGATCGCCTGGCTGCAATTCGCAGGCATGCTGCTCGACATCACCTTGCAGCATTTCTCTGATCACTCGGGTGGATTCTTCGACACTGCTGATGACGCGCCCGCACTCGTGCGTCGACCGAAGGACCCGGCAGACAATGCCGAGCCATCGGGATGGTTCGCGGTGACCAATGCGTTAGTCAGCTACGCCGCTTTGACAGGCTCGAGCGAGCACCGCGTTGCCGCCGAACGCGCTTTGGGCATCGTTACGTCGTTGGCTGAGCGAGCACCCCGAGCGGTCGGGTGGGGCCTCGTGGCGGGTACGGCACTTGTGGCAGGACCCCTGGAAGTTGCGGTGGTCACGGAGGGTTCGAGCGATCTGGTTGACGTGGCCTTCGCTTCGAACTCCCCGGGCACTGTGGTGGCGTGGTGTGTGGAGGGTGCGCCGGGGAACGATGAGCATCCGCTGCTTCGTGATCGGCCGATGCAGGACGGCAGGGCCACGGCCTATGTGTGCCGGGGATTCGTATGCGATACGCCTGTTACGGAAGTGACGGAGTTGGCGTCCCGGCTACACGCGCGTACATTGCCCGCTTGACGCTCGAAGGGGAGTAGCCTGAGCGGGCGCTGCGCAGGTGACCTGCCAGCAGAAAGGGAATAAGAGTGGGTCTGTCCGATCTTGTGTACGGGGTATACGAGCGCAGACTGCATTCCCAACTGGCCGGTGCCGTCGAGAAGGGTCGTACCCCAAAGCACGTGGGTGTGATCTTGGATGGCAATCGACGCTGGGCGAGCGCACAAGGTTCCGCATCGTCGGTAGGTCATGCTGCAGGCGCGGCGAAAATCGTTGACTTCCTCGGTTGGTGCGATGACGCCAACGTCGAAGTCGTGACCTTGTGGTTGCTTTCTACGGACAACCTCGCCCGGCCTCATGCCGAACTCGAAGCACTCCTGGCGATCATCGAGGAGACAGTGCAGGGCTTGGTCGGCCAAGGGCGCTGGCGATTGCACCCCGTTGGTGCGTTGGATCTTCTACCAGATCACACGGCACGGGTTCTCAAGGAAGCTGAAGAGGCGACTGCGGGAATCGATGGTTCCTTGGTGAACGTGGCCGTCGGCTACGGAGGGCGCCGCGAAGTTGTGGATGCCGTTCGATCTTTACTGCACGAACACGCCAGTCAAGGCACCACCCTCGATGAACTCGCACAGGTGGTGGATGTCGAACACATTGCCGAACACCTCTACACCAAGGGTCAGCCTGATCCTGATCTCGTCATCCGCACATCTGGCGAACAGCGTCTTTCTGGCTTCTTGATGTGGCAGAGCGCGCATTCGGAGTTCTATTTCTGTGAAGCCTTCTGGCCTGACTTCCGCAAAGTCGACTTCCTTCGTGCCCTGCGTGCGTACGCGGAACGGCAACGACGTTTCGGTGCGTAACCTGCTGACATGAGCTCACCGGATCCTGTTACTCCGGAATCAGGATCTGCCGGCGATCCCGGGGGTGTTGAACCGCCGAATCGTTACGCCAATGCCGCCGACGCGCTGAAGCATCCCTTCGCCATGGTCTTGGTGCTCGCGATGGTGGCTGGCGCCATGGATGCCCGCGACTACCAATCCTTCGGTGTCTTCACCGCCAACCAGGCCGGCAACATGGTCTTGTTGTGGGTCAAACTGCTTGATCAACCCGGCGTGGCGTTGTTGTCGCTCGCTTCGCTCATCGGGGCGGCCCTGGGTATCGCATTCGTGGTGTATTTGCGCAGTTGGCGGCGATGGTTCTCTGGCGGTGCCGGTTCGCGTTCCCTGCTCTACTTGGCAGCTCTTGTCTTGGCTGTGACATCGGTTCTCGGTGACCAGTTGTTCACATCCACGAAAGGTCAACCGGTCCAAGACCTTGAAGTCCTGACGGCAGCGTGGGCGGCAGCGGTGGTATCGGTCGTGCTGTCCGCCTTCGCGCTGGGTACGTTGGCGACGGTCTTCGTATGGGCGGGATCCCACAAGGCTGGGGTAATTGCGAGCACCGGTCCATTCGTGGATGGATCCCGAGTTCTCGCTGAGAGCGCGATCTATCGACAGCCTCAATATCGAGGAAAGTGGAAGTACCTACTGGCGTTCCCCGTGGCCTGGAGCTTGGGTGCCATGGTCGTGGGTCTGTCGCCGCTCAACCGTGAAGCCATCACTTTGCTCGGTGTGGCCGTGGTGGCGGGGGTGGCCTTCTTCGCCAGGCGCGATCCAGCGAATTGACCACCCGGGTATCCGTTCAGTTCGTCGGGTTTTCCTTCGCGGCGGTGGGTGGGCCCTGGAGTTTGAGGAGCCGCGTAACGGGCACTGCGGAGAGTCCGTAGATGGCCACAGTCACAGCGATGACGATGAACGTTGCCGGCAGCAACTTCTCGGCACCTGGAACCTTCAAGCCGATGAGTGCAGCACCCACACTCGAAGCAGTAGCGGCAGCCACGATTCCGCGCGGATCCATCCACGCGATGAAGGCCCGTTCGTTGATCGTGAGGTCCGCTCCGATGGTGCAGATCAATGCCACGAATGGCCTGACGACCAGTATCAGGAACAGCGCCATGCCCAAGGTCGGCAACAGGATCGAGCCGACGGTACTGGCGGGAACGAGTGCTGCGATTGAAATGAATAGCACTCCGATGCCGATCGACACGACGGTGTCGAAAAAGGGGGTTGCGCTCTGGAGTGATGCGCCGAAACGTTGCGCGATACGTGGTGCCATGAGGCCCATGAGTAATGCAGCGATGAGACCTGTTTCAGCTGCAATGTAGTTGGCAATGCCGGCGGCGACGATCACTGAGCCTAGGAGAACTTGGGTGCCGAGCAGGCTGTTCCCGTGCACGAGCCGTCCGCCGATCACGTAGATGATTACTCCGATGATTGCGGCGACGATGCCGACGAACAGGCCACCGAGGAAGAGCCACGCCGCTTCACCGATCGAATCGGAACCGCTCACCTTGATCACCTGGAATAGCACCACCGCGAACAGTCCACCGATGGGATCGAGCAGAGTTCCTTCCCATTGCAAGATTCCGCGAGTTCTCCCACGGGGTCGAGCGAAGTCCAGGATCGGAGTCACAACGGTGGGACCGGACACGATCAAGATGGCACCGAGCATCAACGCCATCGACCACTGGAGTCCAAGAAGGAAGTGTGCCGCGACCGTGCCACCGAGCCAGGTGATGGGCGCACCGATTCGCACAAGTCGACGAACAACCAATCGGTCAGTGCCTTCGAGGGAAGAGGTCCCAAGGTGCAATCCACCTTGGAACAAGATCACGGCCACGACGAGGTCAACGGCTACCGGAAAAGCGTTTCCCAACAGTGCGTCGATTCGCAGTTCAGGCGCCACCACTCCGAGCAGGAAACCCGCAGGGAGCAGGAGCACGAGCGCGGGAATCCGCAGTCTGGGAGCGACAACCTGACTGGCGGTGGCCAATCCCATGATGAGGGCTGCCGCAAGCATGATCTGGCTAGGACTGCTTGACGTCACGCGCGAACTATCTCGTATATCCGGGACGCACCTGTCTGATTCGTGGGTGCGGCGCCGGCCTGAGGCGGCGTGTCGAACCTGAAGAGCCACAGCAGTCCACCTAGCGTGTTCCCTGCGGACCGGGTCCGCCGGTTCGCGTCCGGCTATAAGCATGGAGACTGTGTGCCACAGATCGCCCGGAGGACATACGTCCTCGACACCTCTGTCCTGCTGTCCGACCCCCGAGCGCTTCTGCGATTCGACGAGCACGATGTGGTGATTCCTGTCGTGGTGGTGACCGAACTCGAAGCGAAACGCAGTCATCCGGAACTGGGTTACTTCGCTCGTCAAGCATTGCGGCTGCTTGACGACTTCCGAATCAGTCATGGCCGCTTGGATGAACCGATGCAGATCGGCGATGCCGGTGGCACG
>CAZQRR010000183.1:0-3890 GCA_964595675.1 uncultured Rubrivirga sp.
CCACCGTTCTCCTTGAGATCGCCCTCCTCGCGGGCGGCTTCGATCCGCTTGGTGATCTCCACTCGCCGCGGGCCTTCTCGATCGGAGAGCTCCTCGACCAGCCGGTCATGCGCCTCCTGTGTCAACCAGGTCACCTCAGTCATAGCGCACCACTGTAAATGCCGTGGCAAATCGGGCCACCCTGCCACCTGGTTGCTCTCAGGGGGCCGTCCACGGCTGGTCGGGCACCGCGATGCCGGGTGGGAACTGAGGTCCTGGGGCTCTCAACTCACCGGTCCTCTCGCAGGCAAGCACTTCCACCGCATAGGCAGGTGCCACCGTACGCAGCGAATAGTCGACGGTCACCACATCGTCCCCCGGGGGAATGACGATCTCGGTGTAACCCACGTCGATCCGCTTGGAGTCTTGCGCCCGAAGGACGCAGACGACCTCATCCGCACCGTCTCGACTTACGTCGAATGTCGCATCCGCGCGATCGGGAGCCACGACTGTCCAACGGATCAACTGGAACTCGACGTTGTCGCGGACCGACATGACTCCGGCGAAAGCGACTCCCGCGAGGAAGAGAATGACGACGACGACGATAAGCACGATCGGAGAACGGCGACGCTTGTCCAGCCCGTAGCGAGCCCGCATCTGGGGGGAGAGTTGGTCCGGCGGGAAGGGTGAGGACATAGATGCCAGACTAGGAGGGTGCCCCAGCCTCAGTCCCAGCCGCTGCGCCTCATGGCCGTGCACGCGCATCCTGACGATGAGTCGAGCAAGGGGGCTGCCACGACTGCGAAATACGTGGACGAGGGCGTCGATGTGATGGTCGTCACCTGCACCGGCGGGGAGCGCGGCGACATCTTGAATCCGGCCATGCAGGACGTGGTGGATGCCGAAGGCATCCATGCGGTCCGGCAACGGGAGATGGCCGAGGCTGCGGCGATTTTGAAGGTTCGACACGCGTGGCTCGGTTTCGAGGATTCCGGCTTCCCCGAGGGTGATCCCAAGCCACCGCTGCCGCCGAACTCGTTTGCGGCCCGGCCGCTGCACGAACTGACCCCCGCGTTGGTGGAGCACATCCGTGAGTTCCGGCCTCAGGTGATCACGACGTACGACGAGAACGGGGGCTACCCGCACCCGGATCACATCCGCACGCACGAGATCACCATGGCTGCGGTCAAAGAGGCTGCTGATGTTGGACAGCATCAGCATCTTGGCGAACCGCACCAGGTGTCCAAGATCTACTTCAACCACCAGTTCTCAAGGGCCCGCATCCTCACCTTCCACCAGGCACTGCTCGATGCCGGCTTGGAGTCTCCATACGAAGAGTGGTTGAAGAACTGGGAGGATCGCGACGACAATTTCCGTCGCGTCACGACTCGCGTGCATGCAGCCGACTACTTCCATGTCCGCGATCAAGCGCTGCTCGCGCACGCGACGCAGATCGATCCGAATGGCATGTGGTTCGCGGTTCCCATGGATATGCAAAGGGATCTGTGGCCCACCGAGGACTTCGAGCTCGCCTGGTCGGCTATCGAGGTCCAAACGCCTGAGGACGATCTATTCGCCGGGTTGAGGAGTTAGCACGCGATGAACAGCAATGTGAGCCTGGTTATCGACGGTGGTCTGCAGATCGTGGGCGTGTTGGTCCTTATCCTCGGCCTCGCAGTATTCCTGCTGTGGAAGTCGATGAATCGTCAGATCAAGAAGATCAACGTCGACCTACCCCCCGGGCCACAGGACGAACGGATCGCCGAGGACGAAGCTTTCACCGAGGAAGCACTCGAGCGTGGCGAGGATGAGCAGCGCACCTGATACACGGTTGCGCCCTTCGGCTCGGGACCTGTGGCGCACGGCGATCACCCCGCGTTGGCTCATCGCGCTGGTTGCCTTGATCGCCTTCATCGCAATCAGCATCGTGTTGGGCCGCTGGCAGTGGGACCGAACTCAGGACATCATTGCGGCAGAACGCGCCGCAGCGGCTGAAGCAGTGGCCATCGAAGACATCCTCGATTCCGACGGCAATTGGAACAACGCGGACATCGGTCGAACGGTCGTCCTCGAAGGTTCCTTCACAGACGCGGAATTGCTTATCGAGAATCGGGAGTACGAGGGCGAACGCGGCACGTGGACCGTGACCGAATTCCAGTTGCGGGATGGGCGCAGCATCGCGGTGGTTCGAGGCTGGCTACCCGAGGGTGTTCTAAGTCCGCCTATCCGGCAGGAGCCCACGCGCATCGAAGGTGTCCTACATCCGAACGAAGCGTTCTACGAAGGTGCGAACGACGAGCAGATCATCACCATCGACGCACCCGCGATCGCGGAAGTGTGGGGAATGGATCTCGTCGATGGGTACGTCATGCTGCAGCAGCAGGACCCCACTGTGCTCGCTGCCGACGCCCCGGCACCGGTGATCGTTCCACCCACGGTCCAGGTCGGGGACGTCCCGTTCCCGTTGCAGAACTTCTTCTACGCGATCCAGTGGTGGATCTTCGCCGGATTCGCTGTCTTCGTATACGGGCGCTGGCTCTACTTGGACGCCAGGAAGTAGGTTCCCGTCCGTGATCACAGTCATGGGCGAGGCCCTCATTGACATCATCGTCAGTCCTGAGGGTGAGGTGACCGCTGCGGCGATCGGCGGTGCGCCCTTGAACACCGCCCGCACACTGGCTCGTCTGGACACCTCGGTCTCTTTCCTTGGCGGCGTTTCCACCGATGCGTTCGGCCGCCGCATCATGCGGATGCTCGACTCCGATGGAGTCGGATACGCGTTGGGTTCACCGATGGAAGCTCCCACCACGCTGGCCATCGCCGAATTGGATGCTGGTGGAGCTGCGTCCTATCGATTCGTCTTCGACGGAACGTCCGCCACCTTGGTGATGCCGGCGGATGCTCTAGACGCCGTGGTTGAGGAGTGCTCAGTTCTCCACGTGGGCACGCTGGCCTTGGTCCTCGAACCCCTCGCGGACGCAACGCGCGCGGTAGTGGAAGCAGCTCCTGCGTCACGCATCGTGATGGTTGATCCGAACTGCCGCCCGGCGGTGATGACCGGATCGGCGGTCTTCGAGCAAACCCTGGACGCGGTGCTGGCACGCGCAGACGTTGTGAAGGTGAGCGGTGATGACCTTGCGTTCCTGTATCCAGGTGAACGACCATCGACGGCTGCCGAGCAAATGCACATGCGCACCGGTGCCACGGTGCTCTTCACCGACGGAGCGAACTCGGTCGAGGTGATGTGCGGTGGAGGCAAGCAGGTCCTCGATGTTCCTTCGGTTTCGGTTGTGGATACCGTGGGCGCCGGGGATGCGTTCAGCGGGGGATTCCTGGCTCATTGGACGCGACGGGGCTGGGGGCGAGCTGAGTTGAGCGAGTTGGACAAAGTGGTAGCCGCCGCGCAGTTCGGCATCACGGTTGCGGGCATCACCTGTCAGCGGCCCGGAGCCGAGCCGCCGTTCACCACCGAACTGCTGCAGTGATGTCGGTGGGTTAGGTTCGCTTCATGGACAAGTTGCCCGGTGCGCTCCTTCGATTCCGTGTGATGGCGTACGTGACCGGTGTGGTGCTCGCCGCGCTCACCGTCTGGCTCGTCGTTGGATACGGATTCCTCGACTATGCGAATACCGAAGTGAAGCCGGATCTTTACCGGTGGCTGTGGACTGCGCATGGGTGGTTGTACCTGCTCTATCTGATCGCGGGGGTTGACCTGTGCTTCCGGATCAAGCTCTCGGTGGTCAAGACGCTCGCGGTTCTGCTCGCCGGCACGGTCCCGTTCATGAGCTTCGTTGCGGACTACCAGTTGCACAAGTACGTACGCCGGCATCATCTGGAGCCCACGCAGTCCGCTTCGTGATGGGTCGAGTTAAGGACTAAGGAAGCGACCAGTCGATCGGGTCGGCCCCGAG
>CAZQRR010000184.1:0-3881 GCA_964595675.1 uncultured Rubrivirga sp.
TTCGCGGAAGCGCGGGACATCGGCGCCTCCTGCTCAGTTATTCCGCTGCTTGTTCTTCTTCTTGCCGTTCGCTTGAGCGCCATTGTCCCCGCTGCGGTTCACGGCCGAGGCGGTCAATGACTGATCGGCGTCCTCCTGCGGACCGAATTCGTTACCGCCGCCGTTGCCACTACCTTCCGAAGGCGGAACATCCGGCTCCTCGGGATTGGCCTCGCCATCGGTGGGATCGGGGCCGAACTCCGTTTGGATCTCCGGGGTGGGGCAGCCGAGCGGGGCTTCGGGCATATCGGGCGCAAGAACGGTGGGGCAATCCATGCCGCGGAGGGCGTTCCTCGGCGGATCGGGGAAGCGCATCACGTCTTCCTTCTTCAGCGCGCCCTTCATGAAGCCGGTCCAGATCGCCGCCGGGAAACTGCCGCCGGTCACCATCTCCCGTCCACCGGTTCCGTAGAGCGAAACCGGAATGCCGTCCTTGTTCTCCTTGGTCATGAATACGGCCGTGGACAACTGCGGCGTGTACCCGACGTACCAGGCGCTCTTGTTCATGTCCGTTGTTCCGGTCTTGCCGGCCGAGGGACGTCCCAGGCCGCGCGCGGTTGCGCCGGTGCCGTTGTTCACTACCTCGGTGAGTGCGTAGGTGACGGTGTCCGCGACCTCAGGAGAGAAAGCTTCTTGGGTGGACGGCTCGAACTTGTAGAGCACGTTTCCGCTTGCATCCACGACCTTGCGGATGAACGTGGTGCGTGCGCGTTCGCCGCTGGCGGCGAAAGTGGCGTAGGCGTTGGCCATGTCCACCGCTGAAGGCGATGCAGTGCCGAGAACGAAGGTGAGGTCGAGGTTCTTCAAGTTCATGCCGGGAGTCTTCTTCGGGATGCCCGCGCGCACGGCGGCATCGGCAACCCGGTCCACACCCACCGCGTCCTCCATAGCCACGTAAGCGGTGTTGACGGATTCGCGTGTTGCCTCCAGCAGCGTGATTTCGCCGTAGGACTTGTCGTTGTAGTTCGTCAACTCGTACCCGCGGATGGTGGCCGGTGAATCACCCTGCCAGTAGCTCTTCAAAGGAACGTCGTTCTCCAGCGCCGCGGCGAGTGCGAACGGTTTGAAGGTGGAACCGGCCTGCGCGAACTGACGCGTGGCGTTGTTGATCTGATCGGCGATGAAGTCCTTGCCGCCGTACATCGCGACTACCTCGCCGGTGCCGGGGCGGACCGCGGCAAGGCCGATGCGCACGCCCTTGGTCTTGGTGTCCGGGCCGAAGCGTTCGACCGCGCGCTCTGCGGAACGCTGCGCACGGCGGCTGAAAGTGGACACCACGGTGAGCCCGCCGCGCTGGATCTGCGTCTCGTCGATGCCCAGTGCCAGGAGTTCTTGCTGCACCGCGTTGAGCAGGTGGCCGTTCTGTCCACCCAGGCGGTTGCCGGCCTGACGCTGGGCTATCTGCGGGAACTTCGCGGAGTCGTACTCCTCCTGCGTGATCCAACCCTGGCTGCGCATGCCGTCGAGTACGTACTGCCAACGGCCTTTGAGGGTGGGCAAGTTCTCGTCCGGACTCAACCGGCCCGGGTTGTTCATGATCGCCGCGAGCACCGCACCTTCACTGAGCGTGATGTCCTGGATCGGCTTGCGGAAGTAGGCCATGGCCGCGGCTTCGATGCCGTAGGAATCTCGGCCGAAGAAGGCGATGTTGAGGTAGTCCTCGAGGATCTGATCTTTGGAAACGAGTGTTTCGAGTTTGAAGGCGAGCAGGGCTTCCTTCGCCTTGCGCTTCCAGGTTCGGTCCTGAGTGAGGTAGGCGTTCTTCGCGTACTGCTGGGTGATGGTGGAACCACCCTGGGTCCACGGTCCGGAATCGAAGACGTTGTTGATCGCCGCGCGCGCGATGCTCCACGGTGCGATGCCACCGTGTTCGTAGAAGCCCCGGTCTTCAGCCGCGAGTACTGCCTGTTGCACATGCAGCGGGATCTGCTCGAGGTCGCTGACCCGGCGGTTCGCATCGCTGAGCCGACCGATCTCGTACGTGCCGCCGGAGTAGTACACGACCGTGGCTTCGGTCGTTGCGAGTTCATTAGGCGTGGGGATCTCCGTGCGCGCGAGCAGGATGCTGAAGGCGATCACGCCGGTGGTGGTGACGAGGGCGGCGAGCGCGGCCATCAACCACAAAAAGACCTTCAGTGGCGAGCGTGGTGGACGCGGTGGTCGTGCACCCCCGCTGCGACCCCTTCCGCGAGCTCTCCCACCACCGGGTGGCTTACCGCGACCGCCCGAGCCGTGCGCGGCGCTAGCTGAGCCGGCGCGCGAAGAAGGGCCTCGACCGCGTGTGGGGGTTGGACCGCGTCGTCCCGAGCCGGGCGAGCGGGTACTCGCCGAGCCATCTGCTCGGAAGCGTCGACCGGGTGTGCTGGGATTCTTCGGCGGAACCGCGCGGGGATCCACCGGACGTGTCGGTGCACCCGATGCCGACGAGCTACGGGGTTTGGAGCGCGAATTCGACCGGCGCGCGGAGGCCGAGCGGGTGCTCCGCGCGGGTGCTCGGCTGCTGCTCATGTCCTCGCCAGGTCGGGGAAGGAAACCTGCTCTGTGGTGTCGCTAACCGGGGGTCTACACCTGGACCACTGGTACTGGTGTGACTCCTGGGATTTGACCCCCTAAGTCCATCAGAAATCCCCCTGGGAATAGCGACGGCACGCCGTCTGCCCGGGCACTCTCCCCTCCCTCCCCGTTTCCCCTGGAATCCGGGGGATTCGCATTGATTCACCCGGTTTGTCCCCGAAACAGCCGGCGGTCTCAAGCGGCTGTTGCACGAAGGACCTCGGTGAGGGCCTCGCGAGGAGTCTTCCATCCCAAGGTCTGTCGCGGACGGGTGTTGAGGCTGAGCGCGACCTCGTCGCAGTCGTTCTGGGTGAGTTGACGCATGTCGCAGCCCTTGGGCCAGTACTGGCGTAGCAGGCCGTTGGTGTTCTCGTTGCTGCCGCGCTGCCACGGGGAATGCGGGTCGCAGAAGTAGATATCGATACCGGCGTCGATCGCGATCTGCGCGTGCTCGGCCATCTCCTTGCCGTGGTCCCAGGTCAAGGTCTTACGTAGCTGCTCGGGCAGCGAAGCGATCATCGGCGTGAGGGTCTCACGCAGATCGATTGCCCGATGCGAGTCTGGTAGCGGGGCCAGCAGCACGAACCGCGTGGTTCGCTCAACGAGGGTGATGACCGCCCCCTTGCCTGTCCCGCCCAGGAGTAAGTCTCCTTCCCAATGCCCAGGCACGGCCCGGTCAGCGGCCTCAGCCGGGCGGGCGCTGATCGGGATCGTGCCGACGAGTTTGCCGGGACGGGCTGTTCCCTGCGCCTTGCGGGTCGTTCGCCGGGTCCGCAGATGGACCGTCAACTCCCTGCGGAGCTCGCCACGGGTCTGGACGAACAACGACTGGTAGATCGTTTCGTGGCTCACCCGCCAATCCTGACGGTCAGGGAACAGCACCGGCAGCATCCGCGAGATCTGCTGAGGTGACCAGTTCGCCTGCAAAAGCCCAGAGACCACCACCCCCAACTCCCCCACCAGCTTGCACCCCTTCGGACGACGGCCCCGCCGCTGGGCGCGAACCTGCGCTACCCGCGCCAGATAGAACGGCCGCCGCCCCAACCGGTGCTTACGCAGGGCATTGCCCTGCGGCACCGAATGCGCCTTCCAGCCCGAGCCTCTGGCCACCTCGCGAGCCACCGTCGTGCGGTGCTTACCAATCGCCTCAGCGACCCTCGTCACAGACCAACCCGCCCGAACCCCTCGCTCAATCACCTCACGGTCATGAACCGACAACCTCGCACCCGGCATCCCAGCCTCCAATCGCCGCCTCCAAGTCTGACGTGCAACAACCAGTTGAGATCGCC
>CAZQRR010000185.1:0-3870 GCA_964595675.1 uncultured Rubrivirga sp.
GGCCGCGACCTTCGCTCCCGTTGCCTTCTTAACGGCAGCCTTCTTAACGGCAGCCCTCTTAACGGCCGCCTTCTTAACGGGCGCCTTCTTGACGGGCGCCTTCTTGACGGGCGCCTTCTTGACGGGCGCCTTCTTGACGGGTGCCTTCTTGACGGGTGCCTTCTTCGGGGCCGTCTTCTTCGCGGGCGCCTTCTTCGCGGGCGCCTTCTTCGGGGAGGTCTTCTTCGCGGGCGCCTTCTTTGCTATTCGTGCGGTAGCCGGCATGAAGGGCGCGCCTTTCGGTAGAGAATCCACGACAAGAGCCCGAGTCAAGCCTGATGGCTTGCCGGGCGGTGCACCAGTGTGCCACGTCGGGCTCTATTGAGCTGCCACCACCCCTACGGGTTTAGCCCGAGAGAACGCCCAGAGCCGAACCAGTCGGGATCTGCACCGCAGCTCGCTGCTCCAGGTCGGGGCTTATCGGGAATGGTCCAAGGCCGTCCACGAAGAATGCCCCCCGCCAGCTCGCTCGCACGCTCACCTCGTGCTCACCGGCTACTGAGAACGTGGACCGGATGGCAGGCAGCGGATAGACGCCGCCCGGTTCGGTTCCCCTGATCGTCCACGCCGCGCTCGCATTGGGGCCGTCGCCTCTTTGGTGGAACGTCCAATCCCACACCGCAAAGGCCGAGGTCTGAACCTGATAGCCGGCAACGGAGTCGGTCCACGCGACCCGGGCGGACGGCTGCAACGACCTGCAGTGCACGGGGATGCCCACGACTACCCCACGACCTGGCTGACACTCCACCCGTAGGGCCGGGATGTGCCTTTCGAAACCCGCTCGGACGTGTCGAGCAGCGTCCAAGACCGACGTGACCTCTCCGTCGCTGGGGCAGAACAGCCCCACGGGTTCGAAATCGCCACCCGACCGGGCGAACCACGCCCGCCCGATCTCCCTACCTTGTGGGCATCCCAAGACGGTGCCGCGGCAGCCGGCATCCCCATGTTCGTCGTCCCGCAGGCACGGACGGGTGACTTTCCACCGACACCCCACGCACGTGGCAGCCTCCCAGCGAGTTCCCCGATCGACCGTGCTGGGCAGCAGAACCGCGCCGGCACCGACGTAGCGCTCTTCTTCCTGGTCGCCGATGACGCCCACGGCGTGAACGTGCCCATGTGCCGCGGGAAGTATCGACACGAGCGCCGGCTGGGTCAGGAGTACCACTACGACGACGCCGAGCACTCGCCACCATCGCTCGCACCGCATCCCTCGAAGATAGATACGTCATACAGGCGACACCAGATCCCTTTTCGAACTGTGGATAACTGTGGCCGAGCTATTCGACGGACGGTGGAATGGCCTCCGGGGGAACGTCGATGCCGTGGTTCAACAGCGCACGCGCTACACGCTCGGTGACCGTCTGCACGACCTTCACGCGAGCGAACCGCTTGTCCTCTGCTTCCACCACCGTCCAAGGCGCGTACGAGGTGTCGGTCCGTTCGATCATCTCGTTGACGGCGTCTTCGTACTCGTTCCATTTGTGGCGGTTGCGCCAATCCTCATCCGTCAGTTTCCAGCGCTTGAGGACGTTCATCTCGCGAGCATGGAATCGCCTCAACTGCTCATCTGGACTGATGTGCATCCAGAACTTGATCAAGACCATGCCTTCGTCCACGAGTGTTCGCTCGAACGCCTTGATCTCGTCGTAGGCGCGGCGCCACTGCTCGTCCGTAGCGAGACCTTCAACCCGCTCGACCAGTACTCGGCCGTACCAACTGCGATCCAAGACCGCCATGCCACCCCACCCGGGCAGCACCGGCCAGAACCGAGTCAAGAAGTGGTGGCGCTTTTCATCCTTCGTTGGCGCAGCGACCGAGGCGACCCGAACATGGCGCGGATCCAGCGGCGCCACGAGGCGACGGATCGCACCGCCCTTGCCGGACGCGTCCCATCCTTCGAAGACCACGCAAATCGGAGGACCGAGAATTCCGGAACCGTCGAAGATCCCACCATCGACCAGACGCAGCATCACCAAGCGGCGCTGCTCCTCGGTGAGCAACCGGACTTCCTCTGCTTTCGACAGCCGCATCGAAAGGTCGTAATTCGCTAACACACACACGATCGTGGCATAGCCGCCGACACCTTTGCGCGCTGGTGGAGCGAATCATGACGGCTATCTCGGTCGGTTGTCGGCACCGATTCTGCTGAGCGCGTGTTGGATGAAAGCACCGACCTGGTCGTCTTCGACGAGGAAACCATCGTGGCCGTACGGCGAACGCAGCACGTGCAACTCATCGGCACCGGGGGTCAGTTCGGCCAATTCCGCCTGCAAGCGGAGCGGGAATAGTCGATCCGAGTCGATCCCCACCACGGTCAAGGGTGCGTCGATCCCAGCCAAGGCGGTCGCCACGCCGCCCCGACCGCGGCCGAGATCGAACAGGCTCATCGCCTCGGTGAGTGCGATGTAGGTATTCGCATCGAACCGGCGCGCCAGTTTGTCCGCGTGGTGATCGAGGTAGGACTCGACGGCGAACCGCCCACGGTTCCCCGAGTCCCGAGCAAGGTAGGGGTCCTCCTCGCCTTGGTGACCTCGCCCGAAGCGCAAGTCGAGTTCGGTTTCACTGCGATAGGTCAGGTGCGCGATGCGACGAGCTAGACCCATTCCTCGATGCGGGCCTTGCCCTTCCGGAGCGTCGTAGTAGTCGCCACCGCGGAAGTTGGGATCCATGCGAATCGCCTCGATCTGCGCGTTGTGGGTTCCGATCTGATCTGCGGTGACCGCAGCCGTCGAACCCAGCACCAGTCCGCTGCGGACTCGCTGTGGATGAGCCACCATCCACTCCAAGACGCGCATGCCGCCAAGGGACGGACCGAGCATCAGCGACCACTGGTCGATACCGAGGTGATCGGTCAACCGGCGTTCCACTTCCACCATGTCCGCGACGGTGACCGTGGGAAAGCGACTGCCCCACGGACGCCCGTCCGGAGCGAGACTGGAAGCTCCCGTGGTGCCCTGACATCCACCCAGGACGTTCGCGCACACCACGAACCACCGATCCGTGTCGATCGGGCGACCTGGCCCGACCAGACCTGACCACCAACCGGCGGTTGCATGGCCGGGTCCGGCATCACCGGACACGTGGGAGTCACCGGTCAGCGCGTGACATACGAAGACGGCATTGCGACCGTCCGATGCGAGTTCTCCCCAAGTCTCGAATGCGACCTGTACCTCCGGGAGCGTCTCGCCCGATTCGAGGGTCAACTCCCCCACCGATGCGAAGGACCGCTCGCCCGCAGGATCCCCCTCCCGCCAGGCAGCGCTGGCGGGAGGGGGTCCCGAGTAGTCGATCGGTCCTCGAGGCATCGTCAGTCCTGCTTCGCTGAGCGGAAGCCCGCGTCCAGATCAGCGAGGATGTCCTCGAGTGCCTCCAAACCGACCGCCAGACGCACCAGACCCGGCGTGACACCCGCAGCGACCTGCTGCTCGGGGGTCAACTGCGAGTGGGTGGTCGATGCAGGGTGGATGACCAACGACCGAACGTCGCCGATGTTGGCAACGTGGCTGTGCAATTCCAGGCCCTCCACGAACTTCTTACCTGCTTCCACTCCGCCTGCGATTTCGAAGCTCAGCACGCCACCAGCACCGGCCGGTGCGTACTTTTGTGCCAATGCATGCCACGGGCTGCTCGGCAGTCCGGCGTAGTTGACCCTCTCGACCTCGTCGCGCGACTCCAACCAGGTAGCAACGGCGAGAGCGTTGTCGCTGTGCCGCTGGACTCGCAGGCTCAATGTCTCCAGGCCCTGGGCGAGCAGGAAGGCATTGAACGGCGCGGCGGCGGCACCCAGGTCACGCAGCAGTTGCACACGGGCCTTGAGGATGTAGGAGACAT
>CAZQRR010000186.1:0-3867 GCA_964595675.1 uncultured Rubrivirga sp.
GAGACGAACACCAGGTTGCCCCGCGACTTGCTCATCTTGTGACCCTGCCAGGACACCATCCCGGAGTGGACGTAGTGGCGCGCGAACGGGTACTCACCCGTTATCCGCTGGGCCTCGGATGCCCCCATCTCGTGGTGAGGGAACATCAGATCCGAGCCGCCGCCTTGGACATCGATCGTCATGCCGAGGGTGTCCAACGCGATGGCGGTGCACTCGATATGCCAACCCGGCCGGCCGTGACCGAGCGGGGTATCCCACGCTGGTTCATCGGGGCGTTCGCTTTGCCAGACCAGACAGTCGAGCGGGTCTTCCTTCCCGGGACGGTCGGGGTCGCCACCGCGTTCGGCGAACAATCGCAGCATCGAGTCCACATCCAGCCTGGCCACCGAGCCGAAGTGCGGGTCGTTGCGCACCCGGAAGTACAGATCATCGTCGACCGCGTACACGTCGCCAGAGGCTCGCAATTTCTCGACGTACTCGGCCACGGACGGAATGGACTCCACCGCTCCGATGTAGTCCCGGGGTGGCAGGACGTTCAAGGCCTTCATGTCCTCACGGAATAGCGCAGTCTCGCGGTCGGCGATCGCTCGCCAGTCCTGGCCCGTTGCTACCGCGCGCTCAAGGAGCGGATCGTCGATGTCCGTCACGTTCTGCACGTAGTGCACGTCGTGTCCGGCATCGGCCCACACCCGGTTGATCAGGTCGAATGCCACATAGGTGTTCGCGTGACCCATATGCGTGGCGTCGTAGGGCGTGATGCCGCAGACATACATCCGTGCGGTAGGTCCCGGTGCCGTGGGCCTAATCTGACGTGAAGCGGTGTCGAAGAGTCGTAGTGGCAACCCTGCGCCGGGTAGGTCGGGGGGTGCGGGAACTTCCCAGGAATCCACGTCGCAGAGCCTATCCGCGCATTAGCGAGCCTATCCGCGCGTTAGCGAGCCTATCCGCGCGTTGGTTCTAGAACACCGGCCACGGGATCGCGGGCCAATCATCGTTCGGCACCGGAAACGTCCGCTCTTCGAGCAGATCGCTACACCTATCGATCAACGCCTCCACCTCACGACCGTCCAACCAACGTTCTACGTCGTACACGCCCGCTTCCAGTGCGTCTCGAAGATCGGTGACCGCGTCGATCAGCGTCCCAGGGATCTCCGCTCCGGCCCACCCCCACAGCACCGTTCGAAGTTTCGGCTCCACCGACAGCGTCACCCCGTGGTCGACCCCCCACACGCCACCGGACACATCGGTGATGACATGTCCGCCTTTGCGATCACCGTTGTTCAGGACCGCATCGAGTACGGCCATCATCTGCAGCCGCGGATCGTCGGCGTGTACCAACGCGACCGGGTGTCCCAGCCCGTCGGTGGCCCGAAGCACCGAGATCCAGTTCGCTGGAACCGCGTTCGGCACGACCACGTCCACCAAGCGAGCGTCCTCGTCCTCATCCACCCACATCTGACACATTCCCGGACCCGCCGGACCGTCCTCACGCCAGACGGTGGGCGGAATCAAGCCGAAGCCCAGGATTCGATCGATCTCGTAGCTGGCGACCTCACGTCCGGTGAGCGTTCCTGTGGGGAAGTCCCACAGTGGGCGCTCACCGCGAACGGGCTTGTACACACACATCAGATCTTCATCCAGCGAGCAGCGCAAGGTCGCGTTACTGGCTTGGTAGATCCGACCCTCGACCTCCATGGGGCGTTCCAGCAGACGACTGCGGATCGATTCGCTCATGAGCGACGCTTGTATCCGTTCGCACGCGGGCAGATGTGACCCGCGGGATCGAGCGGCTGCTGGCAGAACGGACACGCGGGTCTGCCGCTGGAAACCACCGACCGCGTGCGCTCGGCGAAAGCCCGGGCATATGGGGCGGACAGCCACACCCGCAAGGTGTCCGGACCGTCGGCGTCGTCGTCGGCCAACTCCGGCGGCTCGAAATCCTCCTGATCGGACACTGCGTGCGCTTCGATCACCACGAGGTTGTTCGCCTCGTCCCAGCCAAGCGCCATTGCACCGACTCGGAACTCCTCATCGAGGGGGACATCCAACGGTTCTGAATCGGTCAACTCGACCGGTGCCTTGCTCGGAATCGCATCGGCCGGGGCCCGTGTTCCGGTCACTTCATCGAGCAACTGATCGATGCGCTCGGCAAGGACAACTGCCTGCTGCTTTTCGAACGCAACGCTCACGATCTGATCAGCCGAGCGAGCTTGCAGGAAGAAGGTACGTTCGCCCGGCATACCGACGGTGCCCACCACGAAACGCTCAGGCAAGCGGAACTCCAAGATCCGTCTAGGCATGTCCGGCACCTCCGCCCACGACGGCGTCGGACTTCTGGCGTCCCTTCGGCTTCTTGCTCAGGAAGGACAGGTCAGCGCCGGAATCGTTGCTGCGCAGGACGAACGGTCGGTCCTTGGTGTAGTCGACGATCGAGATCGAGCACGGATCGACCATGATGCGTTGGAACAGATCCAGGTGTGTGCCCAAGGCATCGGCCAGGATCGCCTTGATCACGTCCCCATGGCTTACCACGGCGTAGATGGACGAATCGCCGAAGTGGTCGTTCCACCGGCGGATGGATGCCGTGGCCCGCTGCTGCATAGCTGTCATCGATTCCCCGCCGGGGAATGTGACCGAACTCGGGTGCGACTGCACGGCCTTCCACAGCGGATCCTTGGTGAGCTTCTTGATCTCCTTGCCGGTCCACTCCCCGTAGTGACACTCCCCTACCTGATCATCGAGAAATATCGACGGTCCCTTCTTGGACGCCTTCTGCTGCTGCAAGATCGCGGCTGCGGTCTGCTGCGTGCGATCAAGTGGTGAGGACACGATGCCCGCCAGACCGACCCCAGCTAAGCGCTCGGCGACCGTGTGGGCCTGTTTCTCCCCGTGCTCATCGAGCAGCACGCCCTCGGACCAGCCGGCGAGGATCCCGGCGGTGTTCGCGGTGGTGCGTCCGTGACGGACGAGGACGACTGTTGGCACCTGACAACACTAGAAGGATGGTCAATTGTCGGCACTCTCGCCGCGGCGTTCCACGATGCGGCGTTCTCTGACGGCAGAATGCGGATGTGATCCGAGGCTGGGGTGCGTATCACCCAGGTGGCCTAATCGACGTTGGCGATGAACGCCCGCGGCATATTCCCAGCGATGACGATCTCACCGGCGGGAAGATCAAGGCCGAACTCGCCGAACTCTTCCGTTCCGCGCGCGAATATCCCGACGGCTTCGTCTGGGTGGGCCTGCTCGAACCGACCAAACCGGAGTTGCTGGCGGTCCAGGAAGTGTTCAACCTCGAGCACCTCCAAGTGGAGGATGCGGGCAACCCTCGCCAACGCGCCAAAGTGGACGTCTCGGAAGAGGGTTGCGTCTTCACGGTCCTTAAGACCCTCGGCTATGACCCCGAGAACTTGATCGTCGATACCGGTCAGGTGGCGATCTTCACAGGTCCTGGGTACGCCGTAACGGTTCGGCATGGTCGACCCGGTGACCTTTCCCCGATCCGCGAACGCCTTCGGGCGAGCGCCACGTTGCGCGAACACGGATCCCTAGCCGTTCTCTACGCCATCATGGATATGACGGTCGATGGTTACTTGGCGGTGGTCGATGCCGTGTCCGACGACGTCGCGGAGGTGGAGCAGGACGTCTTCGCGATGAACCCGACGGGTGATGTCACCAAACGCATATACGAACTCAAGCGCGAGAACATGCAGGCCCGTCGCGCGGTTCAACCGCTCAGCCGCGTTGCGCATGAGTTCTCCGACGAGACTTTCGAGCCGATGCCCGAAGCGCTCAAGCCCTACTTCCGAGATATCGGTGAGCACATCCTGCGCGCTCATGATGCGATCGAGAACATCGATTCGTTGC
>CAZQRR010000187.1:0-3859 GCA_964595675.1 uncultured Rubrivirga sp.
CCTCGAATCCGTAGCCGCCATCGGCGACGGGCCGCGTGAGCAGTTCCCAGGCGAACGGGATCGCCTGGTCCTTGAAGTAGTCCCCGAACGAGAAGTTCCCCGCCATCTGGAAGAACGACGCATGCCTGGTCGTCTTGCCCACCTCTTCGATATCGAGGGTGCGCACCACCTTTTGAACGCTGGTGGCACGCGGGTACGGCGGAGGTGCTTCACCCAGGAAATACGGCTTGAACGGGACCATGCCCGCGTTCACGAACAGCAACGTGGGGTCATCCAGGAGCAACGACGCCGACGGCACGATCTCGTGACCGTTCTCCGCGAAGTAGCGCAGAAAGCGCGTACGGATGTCTGCGGAATCCATCAGCGTTCGCTCGATCCGTCACCAGACGCATCGGTGTTCGGGGTACGTGACCGCTGATTCAACGAACGAGAAACCTGATTCACCGTCTGAGTCGCGGCGAGGGCCACCTGCTGGACGGTCAATGCCACTCCCTGCTCGCGTGCCTGGTCGAGTAGGACGCTGCCCTTGCGGTAAGCCCAGATACCACCCGCGGCACCGAGGGCCGTCCACACCAGTCGTCGCACGGGAGCAAGCCTATGCATCTCCCCGGCGGGGCGTCGTCGGGCTAGGAGTCGGTGGAGTCGCCGGCATCGGTTGAGTCGCTGGCGTCATGACGCCCCGAACGGCGATCGGCCAACCGTCGCGCGATCTCACCCCATCGAGCTTCGGCACCGTGCTCGGTCGGGAGGTAGTACTGCGCACCGCGCAAAGCGTCTGGAAGGTACACGGCTTCGGCGACCGCGCCAGGAACATCATGCGGGTAGACGTACTGCGTTCCGTGACCGAGAGCCGCGGCCCCCGGATAGTGCGCATCGCGCAGGTGCATGGGCACCGTTCCGATGCGCCCGGATCGCACATCCGCAATCGCCGCATCGATGCCCCGATAGACCGCATTGGACTTGGGGGCCAGGGCTGCATGCACGGTTGCGTGGGCCAAGATGATCCGTGCCTCGGGCATGCCGATCATGGCCACGGCTTGTGCCGCGGCGGTGGTCGTCTGCAGGACGCTCGAGTCCGCCATACCGATGTCCTCACTGGCCAAGATCATCAGCCGGCGCGCCACGAACCTGGGATCCTCCCCGGCTTCCAACATCCGCGCCAGGTAATGCAATGCCGCATCCGGATCACTCCCCCGGACGCTCTTGATGAACGCGCTGATGACGTCGTAGTGCTGATCACCGTCGCGGTCGTAGCGGACCGCAGCGTGCTGGACGGCGGATTCCACGGCGGCAAGATCAACCACGGCGGCACCACTCGCACTCGCGGCATCCAGGGCCGTGAGCCCGCGCCGTGCGTCACCGGCGCTGATGCGAACGAGGAATTCGACGGCGTCGTCGGTGATCTGAACCAAGCCACCGAGTCCGCGCGGGTCATCGACAGCCCTGCGCACAAGCGTCTCGATGTCGGCATCCGTCAGCGGCTGCAAGGTAACCACGATGCTTCGCGACAGCAAGGGTGCGATCACCGAGAAGCTCGGATTCTCCGTGGTAGCGGCAATGAGCGTGACCCATCCGTTCTCCACTGCCGGCAAAAGCGCATCTTGCTGACTCTTGCTGAAGCGATGCACTTCGTCGACGAACAGCACGGTTCCCTGCTGCTGCAATCGCAGGCGATCTCGCGCCTCCTCGATCACGGCGCGCACGTCCTTCACTCCGGCGGTTACTGCTGACAGTTCGGTGAAAACCCGGCCAGACTCCCGTGACACCAACGTGGCCAACGTGGTCTTCCCCGTTCCAGGTGGACCCCACAAGATGACGGAGACCGCACCACGGTGGGGGGATGCGAGCAGGGAACGCAACGGGGAACCCTCGGCCAACGCCGCCTGCTGGCCGACCACTTCGGCAACCGAACGCGGTCGCATGCGCACCGCCAGCGGGGCATCGGCCCGGTCGGGCAGCTCCCGTTCATCGAAGAGGGTCACGGCACCTACCGCCCTGGGTCAGTCCTTCTCGGCGGCGAGTGCGAACGGATCGACGTCGATTCCGGCTTCGGCACGTTGCTGTGCGGTGATCGGCGTGGGCGCTCCAGTGAGCGGATCCTGTCCGCCCCCGGTCTTCGGGAATGCGATCACGTCGCGAAGCGAGTCCGCATCGGCCAACAGCATGCAGATCCGGTCCCAACCGAAGGCGATGCCGCCGTGCGGGGGCGGTCCGTATTGGAACGCCTCGAGCAGGAAACCGAACTTCTCCTGCGCCTCGTCTTGACCCAGGCCGAGTACTTCGAACACACGTCGCTGAACGGCACCATCGTGGATACGGATACTCCCACCACCGATCTCATTGCCGTTGCACACGAGGTCGTAGGCCCAGGCAAGGGCCTCTCCCGGTGAGCTATTTGTTTCGTCGAACCGTTCGATCCATTCGGCATTCGGTGAGGTGAAGGGGTGGTGCACCGCGGTCCACACCCACGCACCTGCATCGTCTTGGACCTCTTCGAACATCGGCGCATCCACGATCCACACGAAGGACCACGCCGCATGGTCGATCAACTCCAAGCGCTCGGCAATCTCCACGCGCGCAGCGCCGAGGAGTGCACGCGCCTCGCTCGGACGGCCAGCGGCGAAGAACACCGCATCGCCGGGCTGAGCACCCACAGCGGAAACGAGACCCTCTCGCTCGGAGTCGCTGAGGTTCTTTGCCACCGGGCCACCCAGGCTGCCGTCGGCATCCACGGTCACGTACGCCAGCCCCTTGGCACCGCGCTGCTTGGCCCACTCCTGCCAGGCATCGAACTGCCGCCGCGGCTGGTCGGCGCCGCCGGGCATCACCACGGCACCCACGTAGTCGGCTTGGAATACCCGGAAGGGCGTGTCCACGAAGTAGTCGGTCAGATCCACCAGTTCCAACCCGAAACGCAGGTCGGGCTTGTCAGTGCCGTAGCGCTGCATCGCCTCGGCATACGTCATGTGCGGGATGTCGCCGATCTCGACGTCGGCGATCTGCGACCACAGCGCTCGGACGACTGCCTCCCCCACGTCGATCACATCGGCCTGCTCGACGAAACTCATCTCGATGTCGAGTTGGGTGAATTCCGGCTGCCGGTCGGCCCGGAAGTCCTCATCGCGATAGCAGCGAGCGATCTGGAAGTAGCGCTCGATACCGCCCACCATGAGCAGTTGCTTGAACAGCTGCGGAGACTGCGGAAGCGCGTACCAGTGGCCCGGTTGCAGGCGCACCGGCACGAGGAAGTCACGTGCTCCCTCGGGGGTGGAACGAGTGAGGGTGGGGGTCTCGACTTCCACGAAATCACGACCGAGGAGGACGTCACGGGCGACCTGGTTCACTCGCGAGCGCATCCGCAGAGCGTCACCGGGGCGCGTGCGCCGAAGGTCGAGGTAACGGTGGCGAAGCCGAACCTCATCGCCCACATTCACACGGTCGTCGATCGGGAACGGCAAGGGAGCGCAGGTGGAAAGGACCGTGACCGTATCGGCCACCACTTCGATCTGCCCGGTGGGAAGGTCGGGGTTCTCGTTGCCTTCGGGCCGGATCTCGACCTGGCCGATGACCTGGATGCAGAACTCGTCGCGCAGCGGATGCGCCACGTCGGGCTCGCGGATCACGACCTGAACGCGACCGGAGGCATCGCGAAGGTCGATGAAGGCCACGCCACCATGGTCGCGACGCGAGGCGATCCAACCGGCGAGAGTCACGGTGGCTCCAGCGTCGCTCGCACGCAGGGTGCCGGCACGGTGGGTTCTGATCACGTTGTTTCCTCCACGGCGAATCGACGAACGACGTCGATCACCTCATCTTGGGACACGGTCTGCTGGGTTCCTTGCTGCATATCCTTCACCTG
>CAZQRR010000188.1:0-3787 GCA_964595675.1 uncultured Rubrivirga sp.
GCGCGCCCTTGATCAGCGCGCCCTTGATCAGATGCGTCACCACCGCGGCCCGTGCTCGCGGCTTCGGCAGCTCCCGCGGGGCGGGAAGCGCTGCGAGTGCGCCGCGGGGCGCCGCCTTGCTTCTGGCGTTCACTTATGGCGGCGATCAGGTCCTGCTTGCGCATCCCGCTCGATCCCGTGATGCCCAATTGCTGGGCGAGCTGCTTGAGCTCGGGGAGAAGCATCGAAGCGAGGCTGCTGCCGCGATCGGCAGCGCGCGATGTGGTGGTGTCGGTCATGGTGTCCTTCGGATTACCGGACTCCCGGACGGGAGTGTTCGTGGGCCCGTCGGCGGTTTACCGAATCGTGGGCCGCCTCTTGTTGGGCCGCTTCGTGAATCCTGGTCTTGAGGCTCACTGGGGAAGAAGAGCCAGGGATTCGCCGTGAAGTGTGGCGTTCGCTCCGGGGATCGGTCCGAACGGCCGAACGAGGCGGTGAAAAGGTACCACTCCCCAGGTCAGGCTATGTCCAGGGGGCTTTCGTGGGCTCCCGCGAGGCTGATCGGTATCGCGCGAACGGCCCATTCGGATGAACCGTCGACGATGGTCGCTACGCGGTCTTCCGCATCACCACCGGCCGACAGCACGATCACGGAAGGGCCCGCGCCGGAGACAGCAGCAGCAAGGCCCGCTGCACGCAGCCGGTCCACGAGAGCCACGGACGCCGGGTACACGCCCGAGCGCGCCTGTTGGTGCAGACGATCCGAAGTTGCCTCCCACAGCAGGTCCGGGCGCTGCGTCATCGCGTGCACCAACAGTGCCGATCGAGCGACGTTGTGGCTGGCACTCGCATGGGGAACCATGTCGGGAAGAACCTGGCGCGCGGTGACGGTGGGCAAGGTTTCGACGGGTACCACGAGCACCGCCCGGATGTCTGCGTGCGGATCGAGGCGCAATGCGCCCGGTTGCCCGTCGTCGGTGAGCCAGGCGACCGTGAAGCCCCCATGAAGTGCCGCGGCGAGATTGTCCGGATGGGACTCCATCGTGGTGGCTGCCGCGAGCAGTGCATCGTCGTCGAAGTCCACGCCTTCCACCATCGCGCGGGCAAGGACCATGCCGCCGATGATCGCCGCCGCGGAGGAACCCAATCCCCGTCCGTGCGGAATCGCATTCCGACAACGAAGAACGAATCCTGCGGGCGATACACCCATGACCTCGAAGGCGGTGTTCATCGCTTGGACGACCAGGTGGCGTTCATCGCGGGGCACGTCGGCTTCACCCTCGCCCGCTACCTCGACCAGGACGCCCGGATCGTCCGAAGCCATCGCCACCAACTCATCGAAGACACCCAGCGCTAGGCCCATGGAGTCGAATCCCGGACCCACATTCGCGCTACTCGCGGGCACGAGAACGCGCACCGGACCTGTGCGCAATCGCGCATTCATGCGGCTGCGCTCATGTCTCGAGACTCATCCCTCTAAGCCCAGTGCCCGTGCGGCCGCCGTGACATCGACCGGCACCACTACCGGCTCCGGCGCGGAATCGAGGGCCCACTGCGGGTCCTTCAGTCCGTTGCCGGTCAAGGTCACCGCGATCACCTGACCGGGATCCAACTTCCCGGCGTCCTTCATCTTCAACAAGCCGGCAACCCCTGCAGCACTCGACGGCTCACAGAACAATCCCTCGGTAGCGGCGAGAAGTCGGTAGGCGGCAAGGATCTCCTCGTCGGTCACCGAATCGATGAGTCCGCCGGAGTCGTCCCGCGCCGCGATCGCCGCATCCCACGACGCGGGGTTACCGATGCGGATCGCGGTTGCGATCGTCTCCGGCTTGGCGACGGGCGACCCCGACACCAACGGTGCCGCGCCCGCGGCCTGGAAGCCCCACATCCGCGGCAGACCCTGACTCATGCCGTCGCGCTGGTATTCGGTGTAGCCGCGCCAGTAGGCGGTGATGTTGCCGGCGTTACCGACCGGGAGTGCATGGATGTCCGGTGCCCGCCCCAGCATGTCCACCACTTCGAAGCTCGCGGTCTTCTGACCTTCGATGCGAACCGGATTGACGCTGTTGACAAGTGAGACGGGGTACGAATCGGCCAGTTCGCGGGCGACGGTCAGACAGTCGTCGAAGTTGCCGTCGACCTGAAGCAGGGTGGCACCGTGCACGATCGCCTGGGCGAGTTTGCCCATCGCGATCTTGCCCTGGGGTACCAGGACCGCGGAGATCATGCCGGCCTTCACCGCGTAGGCCGAGGCGCTCGCCGAGGTGTTGCCGGTGGATGCGCAGATGACCGCCTTAGCGCCATCCTCCGCTGCCTTGCTGATCGCCATCGTCATGCCACGATCCTTGAAGGATCCCGTCGGATTCGCGCCCTCGAACTTCAGCCAGACCTCGCAGCCGAGCGTCTCGCTGAGCGAGCATGCGTACACAAGCGGGGTACCACCTTCACGCAGCGACACCACGGGAGTGGAGTCGGAGACCGGAAGACGATCGCGATACTCCTCGATCACCCCACGCCATTGATGCGCACCGCTCATTGCTCACCCTCCACGCGCATCACACCCACGACGCGGCGAACCGTGTCGAGTCCTCGCAGTTGCTCCACGGTCGCCTGCAGTGCGGCATCGCTCGCCCGGTGCGTGCGCACGATCAGCCCTGCGTCCTCACCGTGACCTTCCTGATGCACCACCTGGATGCTCACACCGTGATCGGCGAAGGCAGTGGCGACGCTGGCGAGCACACCCGGCTTGTCCGCCACGTCGAGGTTGACGTAGTACTCGGTCATCGCCTGACCGATGGGAAGGACCGGCAGTTGTCGATAGGTGCTCTCCCCCGGGCCCCTGCTCCCGCTGAGGCGATTGCGCGCCGCAGCCACGACATCACCGAGCACCGCGCTGGCGGTGGGGTGCCCGCCGGCACCTCGTCCGTAGAACATCATCTGACCCGCGGCGTCGGCTTCCACGAACACGGCGTTGAAGGATTCGCGAACAGCCGCGAGCGGATGCGTTCGCGGCAGCATCGCCGGGTGCACCCGCACGATCACTCCCGAGGAATCCGGTTCGTCGACCAGCTCCGCAATCGCAAGCAACTTGATCACGAACCCCATGTCGCGGGCTGCCGCCATGTCGTTCGCGGTGACCTGGGAAATGCCTTCCACGTACACATCGCTCAACGTGATGCGTGTGTGGAATGCGAGCTCGGCCAAGATCGCCGCCTTCGCCGCCGCATCGTGCCCGTCGACATCCAACGAGGGATCTGCCTCCAGGTAGCCGAGGGCATTGGCCTGATCGAAGGCGTCCGCGTAGGCAACCCCCTCCTCGTCCATCTTGGTGAGCATGAAGTTGGTGGTGCCATTGACGATGCCCATGACCTTGCGCACCCGGTCTCCGGCGAGCGACTCGCGAAGTGGGCGCAGCAGCGGGATCGCGCCGGCGACCGACGCCTCGAAGTACAGATCGACTCCATGGCGCTTCGCCGACTTGTATAGCGACGCACCGTCTTCGGCGAGCAGCGCCTTGTTGGCGGTCACGACACTGGACCCGGCAGCCATCGCCGCCAGGATGCATTCGCGCGCCGGCTCTATCCCACCCATGACTTCGACGACGATGTCCGCGCCGCTCGTAGCGACCGCCATGGGGTCGTCCGATAGCAGTTCCGCGGGTATGCCCGGACGGGGCCGCGACAGATCGCGAACGGCAACGGCGGTGAGACGAAGCGGCGCGCCTACTCGCTCGGCGAAGTCGTCGGCGTGCTCGTGGAGGAGTTCGGCCACGGAGGTACCCACGGTGCCACCACCGAGCAGGGCGATG
>CAZQRR010000189.1:0-3776 GCA_964595675.1 uncultured Rubrivirga sp.
TCGGCGTGGTTGAAGACGCATCACCCGGCGGCCTTCTACGCCGGGATCCTCACCCACGATCCGGGCATGTATCCCAAGCGGTTGCTGATGGACGACGCCCGTATCCACGGCATCGAGGTACTCGGAGTGGATGTGAACGCCTCCCACGATGTCTACCGGGTGGAAGGCGAGCGCAGGAGGGCGATCCGGATCCCACTAACCGAGGTAGCGGGTATCAGCGAGGAGGAAGTGCAGGCGTTGATACGTCGTCGTCCTTTCACGTCGTTGGCCGACGCGTACCGGCGGGCACGTCTATCGCGACCCACGATGGAGAACTTGGTCACCGTCGGTGCCTTCGATTCCCTACATCCTGCGCCCACCACCAGGCGCGACCTGCTGCTGCAGGTCGCCGATATCGATCGGCATATCGGTAAAGGCGTCAACCGTGAGGATTCACAGTTGTCCTTGGACCTACTCGGGGCGCAGGTGGAGCAGGTGCCTGCTACCGGATTACCCGACATGGGGGTGGCCGATCGGGTGCGGGCGGAGATGTCCGTCCTAGGTCTGGATGTCAGTGCGCACGTGGTGGACTTCTATAAGGATCTGCTCAGCCACATCGGTGCGGTGCCATCCAAGGATCTGCTGTTGCAGCGTTCGGGCAGTCAGGTCTGGGTGGCGGGGGTGAAGGTCGCAATCCAAAGCCCGCCGGTGCGCAGTGGTCGGCGCGTGATCTTCGTGACCCTCGATGATTCCACCGGACCGATCGATGCCGCGTTCTTCGACGATGTGCAAGAGCACTACGGACCCACGCTGTTCGGCTCGTGGTTGTTGATCGTGCGCGGACAACTGAGGCGTTCGGGCCCACGCGGGATTTCGATGCGCGCAACCGGATGCTGGGACCTCGGTGAGGTTCGGCGGTTGTGGAAGGACGAAGGCGGCGATGCTGTGCGCGAACTCCTCACCGAGGAGCTATCCACGGTGGAACAGACCAAACCGGAGAAAGTCCTGGTGCATGCGAGTGGATTCCGGCAGTCGCCGTACGCGGACATCGCTCCTGCGGGTGCCTTCGGAGCTGCCCTCGGTCGCCCGGGATCAAGTGGCGCGCCCAGCAAGTTATGGCATTCCAGTCCGGGTGCCTCCGGCTGGTGAAACCGAAGTAGGGAGAGGATGCGGGTATGAGCCGTAGCCAGGTCCGCCGTCCGCGGGGCCCGGCGAATCTCGGTGACGACGACACCGGGTGCACGATCTTGCACGTCGACATGGATGCGTTCTACGCATCGGTCGAACTGCTCGAGCGCCCGGATCTGGTCGGTAAGCCGGTGGTCGTGGGAGCGAGTACGGGTAACCGTGGTGTGGTGCTCTCCGCCACCTATGAAGCACGCGCGTTAGGTATTCACTCCGCTATGCCCATTTCCCGGGCACGACGCATGGCTCCCCAGGCGATCTTCATCCCACCGCAGCACGCTCGATACGCCGAAGCCTCCCGTGCGGTGATGGACATCTTCGGTTCGGTAACACCACTGGTCGAGCCACTTTCCTTGGATGAGGCGTTCTTGGATGTCTCCGGCGCGCTTCGCCGGCTCGGAACTCCGCGGGCCATCGCAGCACTGATCCGAACGCGGGTGCGCGATGAGGTGGGGATCACCTGCTCGGTGGGAGTGGCGTCGAACAAGTTCGTCGCCAAGCTGGCATCGACCCACTGCAAACCCAACGGTCTGCTGGTCGTACCAACCGAAGAAGTCATCGATTTCCTGCATCCACTTCCGGTGGGTGCGTTGTGGGGTGTGGGAGAGAAGACGGAAGAGCATCTGATCCGGCTCGGCCTGGAGACGGTGGGGGACATCGCAACCACGCCGGTCGCAACCTTGGAACGGGCACTGGGCACTGCGCAGGGCCGACACCTGCACGATCTCTCGTGGGGAAGGGATCCTCGCGCCGTGATACCCGATGAATCGGAAAAGAGCATCGGCAATGAAGAGACCTTCGACTCGGACACCGACGATCACGAGTGGATTCGATCCCGGGTAGCTGGTCTGGCCGATCATGTCGCCCGACGTATGCGTTCGGCTGGATTGGTCGGACGAACCGTGGGATTGAAAGTGCGGTTCGCGGACTTCACCACCATCACCCGCTCGCGAACCTTGGAGGTGCCCACGGATGTAGGTGCCGACATCTACGCCACTGCGTGGAGTCTGTTCACCGCGCTGCGGCTCGAGCGCGCGCGCATTCGACTCGTGGGGGTGCGGATGGAGGGGCTGAGCGAGACCGAGAGCACTCCCACCCAGATGCTCCTGGGGGCTCCCGAGCGGGGCCGGCGGGAGGCGGAGGTGGCGATGGATTCCCTCCGGCGCCGCTATGGACCTGACGCGGTTCGCCCAGGGCGATCTTTGGGTTCGTGACCGGCCAGGCTCCGCGTCAGATGCCTCCCGAGGTTTACCTTTCCGCCCGGGGGTGCTTATCCTGGGGAGCAGGAAACGCCAGGAGGCGAAATCCGCGGGTGTGGGGCATGCTGCTCCCACCGCGAATCTCGCCGGAGCCGAAGGGAAGGGGGCTAGCCGTGCCGCTGTCGGAGCATGAGCAACGTCTGCTCGAGCAGATGGAGAAGGCCCTCTATGCCGAGGATCCCAAATTCGCCACGAGCCTGCGCTCCACCGGGGTGGCGAGCCGTGGTCGAGCCGCCCTCGGTGTCTTGGCCGTGCTAGCCGGGTTGGGCATTGTGCTCGCAGGCATGGCGCTTCCTATGGCGCTGCTAGGTGTTGTCGGCTTCGTCGTGATGCTTGCGGGCGCGGTGATGACGTACTTCGCGTTCACCCGCGGTGGTACGGCTTCTGCTGAGGCGGCTACACCGGACTCCCCTGCGGCACCCGGTTCCACGCCCGCACCGCCGCGCTCGAGTGGATTCATGGACCGCATGGAGGAGCGCTGGCGTAAGCGGTCCGAAGGTGACGGCTGAAGCCTTCCTGACATGATTGCGGGATGACCAACGTCGTTCCCGCTCAACTAGGCCGATTCTTCGAAGACTTCGAAGTCGGAACCACCTATCAACATCCCTTCGGCCGTACCATTTCCGAAGCCGACTCCACGTGGTTCACCTTGTTGACTTGCAATACCAATCAGAACCACTTCAATGCTCACCTGGCGCAGAGCAACCCCATCTCCGGTGGGCGCATCATCGTCAATTCCGGGCTCACCGTCGCACTGGTTCTTGGTTTATCGGTCATCGACATGAGCCAGAACGCCGTTGCGAATCTGGGATGGACCGACATCAAGTTGACCCATCCGGTCTATATAGGGGACACCATCTATGCCGAGAGTCTGTGCCTTGAGGCGCGCGAATCATCGTCGCGTCCGGAAATGGGCATCATCCGCATGAAGACCCGGGGCCTCAATCAGGACGGCGATGAAGTGGTCTCGTGGTTCCGGTCGGTGATGCTTCCCAAGAGCAACAGCGGCATCGGTCAGAACTACTTTCCGCAAGCTAAGAACGGTCCGCTCACGGAGTAGTCGAATCCGGTTCACGGAACATCCACGTCGAGAGGCGTCGAGAGGCTCTGAGCGAACCCCTTCAGATGTGCCACACGCACATCGGATGGGGTGGAGCATGATGGGACTCATGACCAGTCGAGAGGTCGTTGTCGTGTCGCGACCCTATGCGCCGGAAGGGGATGTCCTGTCGCTTGCTCGGGACCTTGCGGCGAGCACGGTCGGTCTGGTGGTCTACAGCGCGCAGACGGCACTCGCCTTGACCCAAGCCACCGCCCAGGCGTTCGTCGGCGGCGCCCTCGATCGCATCGTGC
>CAZQRR010000190.1:0-3722 GCA_964595675.1 uncultured Rubrivirga sp.
TCGAAACCCTCGGAATCGAAGATGCCGAGGAAACCGTCGTCTCGGCGGTGGTACTCGATGCCCTTGGTGACCGGCTGACCTACTCCGGTATCGGCGACGTCCTTGCCGAAGATCGCATTTATCAGGGTCGACTTTCCTGCGCCGGTTGCACCGAATACCGCGAGGTTGAAGCACCCCAGTGCAGCGAAGGCATTGCTCAGTTCCTTGGTGAACATGCTCTCCAGGGCGGGAGCTCCGAGATCCTCAGAACCGAGATCCTTAGAACCGAGATCGGAGGCAGCGACAACACGGGCGTCGCGATCGCGACTGTCGGAAGGCCCATCAGTCGACATGTCTGCAGCGTACGCGGCTTATCGCGGCCTTGGTGTCAGCCTGGGTTACCGTGGACGGACCATGTCCGCCTGGCGTTCGCGCGCACGCACTTCCCGAGCCACTAGGTCACTTGCCTCCTGGATCATCGGGCTCGTCGTCGTGGGCGTGATAGCGGTAGGCGTGGGAGTTGTCGCGCTCACCTCCACCGGCCTCGTGGACTGGGATCGCGTACAGCAGGCCCGTGACACCGGTCGCTTCGGCGGCACCCCCACGATCCCCGCTCAGTACGAGGCGGTCATCGCTGAAGCCGCCCTGCGCTGCCCGGCCGTCCCTTCGCGGGTTCTCGCCGCGCAGATCGCGACCGAGAGTTCCTGGCAGACCGATGCTGTGAGCCCGGCAGGCGCTCAGGGGATCGCCCAATTCATGCCCACCACCTGGGAGCAATTCGGCATCGACGCAAACGACGACGGAAGCCGTGATGTGTGGGATCCGGTGGATGCGATCCACTCGGCCGCCGCATTGAACTGCATCAACCGTCGGCTCGTGTCCGAGATTCCCGGTAAGCCCCTGCATAACATCCTGGCCGCGTACAACGCCGGACACGGTGCCGTGCGCAAGTACGACGGCATACCGCCGTTCCCGGAAACCGAGAATTACGTGCAGCGAGTGCTGGAACTGGCCGAGCGACTTCCAGCTCCGGAGCGCTCGAGGGACTGACAGACGCGCGTGATCTAGATGCGCGCTACTTGATGACGTACTACTTGATGACGTACTACTTGATGACGTA
Organism: uncultured Rubrivirga sp.; assembly: GCA_964595675.1. GTDB lineage: Bacteria > Actinomycetota > Actinomycetes > S36-B12 > S36-B12 > S36-B12. The sequence goes on from CAZQRR010000190.1 coordinate 1,100, forward strand.
CTACTTGATGATGACGATCGCCTGATGGTTCTCCACGACCAAGCGCCCATCCGGTGACCACAGTCGACGCGTCTCACTGGTGAAGCCGTCGTCCGTGGCCGATACCCACGCTTCGTAGGCGAGGGGTTCATCGGCTTGCAAGGTCGATGGCTCGACCAGAAGGTGCGCGCTGAAGGAGACGGTTCCCATCGGCCGCACCGCCGCCATGGATACGTAACTGGCCGGCCACCAGGCATCCACGATCCCCAGTGCCGTGCCTGCGGTCCAGCCATCCCAGTTCCCGTCATCCAACGCACCAGCGGGGCTCAACCAGCCGAGTGCATGAGGCGGTGCCTGGGCTCCCGGGATGCCCGTGACCGGGCGATAGTCGAAGTGCGCTCCGAACTCCGGCCCGATCGGTGGGCGGACCGGCGCCGACGCGAGGTCGGCCCAGTTCGGCAACTCGGGCATCTGCGCCGTGCCCCAACGCTCATCTGATCCGACGGGACGCGGTATCCCTGCGATCACCACCGCCTGCGAGGCCAGTTCGCCATCGGACCCGGTGATGGAGACCTGCCAGGTGGTCATCGCCGAGCCGGCGCGCAGACATGTTGCCTCGACGCTTGCCGGTCCCGGGGGCAGTGGACCGAACAGGTGCGCTGAGACGTTGCGTATGCGTCGCGCCTGGTCGGTGACGTTCTGTTCGGCTTCAGCTGCATTGACGTGCGCCGCGACCACCAAGCCGCCCCATGCGCCCCGGCCTTGGAGCCAGCCCTCGGGGACCGACCACTCGAATGTTCCAGGTCCGGTGCGCTCGAGCTGACAGCTAGCAGGGAAGTCGGGAAGGCTCATGCTCCGTCCGGCCTGGCATCGGCAAGCGATCCGTCGTCGAGCGAGGTATCCACCGTGTCGGACCCACTGCCCAGTGCCGACTTCTTCAGCCACTTCCGCCAGGGGATATTCCACAAACCGCCCGGTCCATTCCAGGGTTCCATCATGTCGCCACCGGTCTTGGTGAAATCGACGACGTCGCCGGGGATCGTGTTGTCATAGATCCACTTGGCATCCTGCTCGAACATGTTCGTGCAGCCGTGGGAGCCGTTGTAGCGACCCAAACGACCGTAGGCCCAGGTTGCGGTGTGCAAGAACTCACCGGTCGGGGTCAGTCGCGTATTCCACTTCGCGGGCAGTTCATAGAAATCGTCCGGTTCGGTCAATCCCAGGCTCGCACTTCGATAGACCTTGTCCGCTTCCTTCGATGTGCTGATCACTTTGGCGCCGTTGCGGGTCTCCCAGCCAGGCCCCCCGAGACTGACCTTGAAGGTCTTGCGCTTGCGGCCATCGATGAAGACTTCCATCTCCTTGGTTGCACCATTGACGCGCGCGATCAAGGCGCGGTCGGTGCGGAAGGTATACGTGGTGCCCAGGGTCGATGCACCGACGAGATAACGCCCACCCGACCGGCCGAGCACCGCATCGTCGAGGGTGGAGGTGACGCGGATCGTTGCATTACCGGGCCAGAAATCCTTCGGACGGAACACCGCGGTGCGATCGTTGATCCATCCCCACGCTCCGGGAACCTCACGGGTAGGACCACCGTTCGGTGTTGCCGTGACGACCAGGTGCGATTCGACCGCGCGCTTGTTCGGAATCGCTCTGTTGAACGTCAGGTGTGGCAGCGTGCCGACTCCCAACTTGGTGCGCGAGTTGCGGACACCAAGGCCGTTGCCAGCGGCATCGAACCGAGCCGTCACTCGAGTGCGGGGACGTGGCAGAACTTCCGGCTTGTACGGATCGGTTCCCACGGCAGCGACCGGGGTCACGGGGACGGGGCCCGCAGGGGTCGAAGTTCCGCTGGAAGTGACGGTGCGCAGAGCCACCAGGTACTCGCGGCCGTTCGTGAGCGAGCTCAGCGAGCATGCGCCGGAGGTATCCGGGCAGTCGAACCAGGAGAAGCCATCGGGCGAAGCTTGGTACCCGACCACGGTGGGATCCTGGGCGACTTGGTAGCGGATCACCGCGGATCGGTCACCTGGATCAACCCCGATGATGACCGGGGCCGTGATGAGGGGAGCCGTTGCGTCCTCGGCCGATGCGGGCGCACTCGCCAAGAAGGACAAACCCAGGACTGCGGACACGATCATCGACGCAGCACGGAACGCCCGGGGAAGCCTCACGCGCCCCAATGTACGACTCCCCCGGGCTTCCACGAAAGCCCGGCTGCCTACAGTGATGGCCCGTGGGACTCTTCGACCGATTCAAGTTGCCGTCCGTCAAGCCCGATCAAGCCATCGAGATGCTGCGTTCGGGAGCTACGTTGCTCGACGTTCGAGATAACGCGGAGTGGAATGCCGGCCACGTTCCCGGGGCGGTTCATGTTCCGGCCAAGAACGTCGCATCCCAAGCGATGAAACGACTGCCGAAGGGTCGACCGGTGATCGTCACGTGCCGAACCGGCGCCCGCTCGCGCGGCGTAACCCGCATCCTGCGTGAGAAGGGCGTCGAGGCGTTCAACCTCTCCGGCGGGATGGCTGCGTGGGAATCGGCCGGCGGTCGACTCATCGGCAAGGGCAACCGCCCCGGCATGATCGCCTGAGCGCGCGCCGTTCACTGGCCCACCTCACGGGCTCACTTCACGGGCTCA
>CAZQRR010000191.1:0-3709 GCA_964595675.1 uncultured Rubrivirga sp.
ACATCGATCGTCAGGCCTCCGAGGCGCCACTCGTCGGCCTCATTGGATGGGAGCAAGACTCCTTGGAGACGTTCGAGTCCTTCGACGGATTGGCTCACCGTGGAGGCCGACGGTGTTGCGATGGCTGTCGATGAAGTGATGCCTTCGACTATTCGAGCTTCGACGGGAACTTCGGGGTCGTCCAAGATGACGGCGATGCTCCCGATGATCACGGCTAATCCAGCCGCTGATGCAGCGAGTGCGATCCACAAGGATCGGCGCGATCGCTGTGTCTTGGTCATGGGGATAACGAAAGTGGATGTTGGTGAGAACCGACTGAGTGCTTCCTGAAGGTCGCCTTCAGAATTCGCTCAGGGATGATTCATCGGGGGCGGAGATGCTCTAGCAATCGGTGCGGTAGCCGGTGATAAACGCGAGGCAGGAGTCGTGACGTGGCCATCTTGATCGTTGAGGACGAGCAGGGCATCGTCTCCTTCGTCAGGCGCGGTTTGGAATCGGCGGGCTACACCGTGGTCGAGGCGGCCGATGGCATCGACGGTCTTGCCGTCGCGATGTTGCCGGACATCGATCTGGTCATCTTGGACCTCGGACTGCCGGGGATTCCGGGCGAGGAGCTTCTGCGCCGGCTGCGAGCGCAGCGGCCGGCCGTTCCAGTGATCGTCTTGACGGCGAAGGACGCGGTGAGTGATCGCGTAGCGAATCTGGAAGCCGGAGCGGACGACTATTTGGTCAAGCCCTTCAGTTTCTCGGAGTTACTCGCGCGTGTGCGAGCACGATTGCGAACCTCCGGTCAATCGCGCTCCGATGTCATTGCAGCGGGCAATCTGGTCTTGGATTTGGGGGCGCGCGCCGTCTCCGTCGAGGAGCACACCTTGAGTCTGTCCGCTCGGGAATTCGCCCTCTTGGAGGTGTTGGCGCGCAATCCGAATCGAGTCCTATCCCGTGAGCAACTACTGGATATGGTCTGGGGATATGACTTCGATGGCTCCTCGAACGTAGTCGAGGTGTACGTCGGTCAGCTACGACGCAAGATCGGAACAGAGCGAATTGAAACAGTCAGGGGTGTGGGCTATCGGCTCAAGCCGATCTAGGCCCGGTAGTCGGCCGCGTCTATGACACTCACCGTCCGGGTTGTCATCCGATCGCTCATCGTCATGGCGTTGGTCTTGACAGCCGTGGCGGTGCTGATCTTCGAGATCGTGACCGTGTGGGGTCGCTCGGAGACCGATCGCATCGCAACCGATGAAGCCGATCGGCTCGTAGCCATCTTCACCACGGAGATCGAAGAATCAGCCCAGGTGGGGGCGGGCTTCGATGAAGCGACCCTGGTTGCCGATGCGCGACAGGCGCTGACCAGCTACGCAGGTGGACCGCTGCATCTAGCGACGATCTCCGTTGGCGATTCCCGACTGCGGAGTGACACAGGACCGGCATCACTCATCGCTCTCGCGAACTCCGGTCGATTACCTGAACCGCAGCCTGGGGTGCTGCGCACCGTAGCGAGCGATGCTGGTTCGCTGCGCAGCATCGATGTCCCGGTCGAGGATTCGTCTGGCAACACCTTGGCCGTCGTCTCGGTTCTCGTGCCACAAGCCGAAACGCGCTCGGCAACCCAGATCGTGCTCGTGGGGTCCGTCGGAGCGGGATTGATCGGCCTGATCATCGGCAGCATCGCATTGCCGTTGGTGGTTCGTCGATCGCTCAAACCCTTGAAGGATGTCACGCAGGCCGTGGAGGACATCTCCCTAGCCGACCTCTCTGCGAGGGTGCCCGTCCCTGACACCGGTGATGAAGTGGCCGAGTTAGCTTCGGAGTTCAACAGGATGATCGAACGTATTGAGCAGGACGATGAAACCCGTCGTCGCTACTTGGCTGCGATCTCGCACGAAGTTCGAACGCCCTTGGCGATCGCCGAGGGTCACCTGGAGATGTGGGAGACATTGGGGCCGGCGGAGGGGCAATCGGCCTCGGACATGGCGCGCATCGTCCAGCGGGAACTCGAACGTCTGCGCCGAGTCTTGGATGACCTACTCGCGGTCGCCCGCGGCGCGGATGACCTCGCGGTTCGCAGCGAACCGGTGTTCCTGCCCGACGTCGTCGATGCACTTCGATCGCGCATCACCGGCTTGGGCCATGCGGACATCGAGATCCAGTTACCACCGCCCGACGTGGTACTCGGGGATCAAGCGCGCATCGAGCAGACACTGCTGAACCTGCTGAAGAACGCAGTCGAGCACAACCCCGAGGGCACCCACGTGGTGCTCTCCACCCGCGTGGATGGCGATCACATCGTCTTCACCGTTTCCGACGACGGACCAGGCATACGTGCCGATATCCGTCCTCGAGTTTTCGAACCCTTCGTGACGAGCCGAGACTCCAGTGCCGATCGAATTGCAGGCCTGGGATTGGCGGTGGTGCAATCCCTCACGCGCGCGCAGGGCGGATCGGTGACGTTGGACAGTTCCGAATCGGGTACGAGCGTCCAGATTCGGCTGCCTCGCGCTCTGGCGTGACCGAAACGTCTGCGCGCTCGTTCATCGCTGCACTGGTTGGGCTTCCTCACGGGTTGCAGGAGGGGCACCAGCGGGGTTCGACCGCCTGGTCCGCTCGTGGCGCCTCCGCAGTGGCGAGGCAGCCAGGGCAGCCGAATCGATCGGCCCGGATGGCAGATTCCACGTAGGTGCCGCAGGCCGAACACGGGAGTCCGCGCGCGGGCTCGATCCGCCCCCAGCCCGGTCCAGCGCACTGCGGGCACGGTGTGGCGATGCGAGTGGCAAGTGCAACAGCGCACTCGCGGATGTTGCGCATCCGGCTGGGAGAAAGGTGCGCGCGGAGGTCGCTTTCGACCACTGCGAATCCGTTGCCCGAAGCGCACTCGCGGAGCGCTGCTGTCAGTACTGCCTGATCGGTGATGCCCTTGACGATCGGTCCGTCGTGACCCTCCTGCGGTCGGACGATCAGTCCATGACGGGGGAAGTCTGCTCGGGACAAGATATTTGCCAGATCGGTATGTGCGGTCACGGTCTCGCGGATCGAGATGATGTCGGTACTCAGGGTCGTCTCGCTGACGACGATGTCTCGCACGGTGTCCACGAACGCGATGGTCTCGACGTCCGACGTGACGAACGGCATGAGCGGGTGCGATCCGATGGTGCCCTCGCTAGCCAACCCCAAGGAGAATCCTCCTTCGACCATGCCAGCGCGCGCCTTCGCAACCGCGGTGTTGAGCGGTGTGTCCACCCGGGGAATATCTCCGGTGAAGGTGCCGAAGGAGTCGGTATCCACGTCGACAACCACGACTTCGAGTCCGAGTACATCCCGCAGGACCGGAGCTATGGCTTGGTCCTTCGCGTGCCGCGTCGCCAAACCGGCGACGTGACCGGAGTAAAGGCTGTCGGCCACCGGAGCGTGGTCTCTTAGCTGTGGTCGGTGAACAGGTCGATGAGTTCACCGACCTTGTGCCCGGACTCGGCCTGGTGGCGGAACGGTTGCTTGCGGTTGACCGTGTAGACGTTGCGCCGCCCACTGCGTTGTTTGGTGATGTACCCCGCGTGTTCCAGATCCGTGACGATCGTTTGCGCGGTCCGCTCGGTCACACCTGCAGCTGTCGCTAGGTCTCTGATCCGGACATCGGGTTCCTGGGCGATGAGGAGCAGGATCCGACCGTGGTTGGTGAGCAGCGTCCAGTGGCGATCGTCGTCGACGGACG
>CAZQRR010000192.1:0-3646 GCA_964595675.1 uncultured Rubrivirga sp.
CGACCACCGGGGCTGCGAGAGTAAGGCTCAACCACTGCCAGTAGTCGAACTGCAGCAGCGGGATCATCGCCATGAGCACGACGGGGATGGTCAGGAGTGCGCTGATCGTCACCCGGGTGCGCAGTTCCCGAACCTCGGAGTCCTCCGCTTGTGGTTCTTGGTCGTGTTTCTTCTCTGGTTCGGATGCGGCGTACCCGGTCGCCTCGACCGTGGCGATCGCGTCGGCGACCGTCAATCCGTGAGGAAGTGCGACGTGGGCTCGCTCGGTTGCGTAATTGACCGTTGCGACCACACCAGGGAGTTTGTTGAGCTTCCTCTCCACCCGCGCAGCGCACGACGCACACGTCATGCCACCGATGTCAAGATCGACTTCGGTGACGTTATCGGTCGGAGTGCTCATGGGTTATTCCCTACGAGATGAGTTCGTAGCCGGCTTCGTCGACGGCGGCCTTGACCTGAGCCGCATCGAGTTCATCGGTGCTGGTGACGGTCACAATCGAGTCGCCTCCTTCGACCAGATCGATTGCCACGTCGGTGACCCCCACGATCGACAACATCTCCTCGGTCACCGCATTGACGCAGTGACCGCATGTCATTCCGCGAACTGCGTATGTGGTCGTTGTCACGATGGCTTCCTCCGTTGCGTTTCAGGTCAACTCTTGACTAGGCGCGCGACCGCATCGGACGCCTCTTTGATCTTCTCGTCGGCAACGTCGCCGCCCTCCACGAGAGCGTGGGCCACGCAGTGACCGAGGTGATCCTCGAGCAGCAACAACGCCACCGACTGCAGCGCCTTGGTGGTGGCGGACACCTGGGTGAGGATGTCGATGCAGTAGGTGTCGTCTTCGATCATGCGCTGCAGGCCACGCACCTGCCCCTCGACTCGCTTGAGCCGTGTGATCAACGCGTCCTTATCCGAGGTGTAGCCGGGCATGGTGCCTCCCTGATCGTCCTATACCCCAGGGGGGTATAGGCACCAGGTTATCCCGTCAGGAGCAGACGAGTCCAGGCGGGGGCAGTTCGCCTGCCAGCAAATAGGCATCTACTGCTTGGTCCACACACGGCGAACCTTCGAAGTACGCGGTGTGGTTGTAGGCATCCCAGGTGACCAGGTGCCCATCGGCAAGGGTCCGGGCCAGATCGATCCCCCACTGGTGCGGTGTCGCGGTGTCCCCGGCCGTCGAGACCACCAGGATCGGGGACGACCCTCGCGCAGTTGTGGCGGTAAGTGTCTCGGCGGCTGGAGCCGGCCAATCGGCACACACGAGCAGACCCCACGCCAGCGCCGGACCGAAGGTCGGGGCATCGACACTCCACTGCTCGGCCAAGCGCTCCGCGTCCTGCGGGCTGCCTTCATACGGAAGATCCGCACACGTCACGGCATAGAAGGCATCGGTGGAGTTATCCAGATAGCGGCCATCGGGCGCACGGTTCACCCGCTCATCGACGAGTGCGAGCAACGCGGTGCCGTCGTCGTTATTCACTGCAGCGTCGAGAGCTCGCTGCAATCGCGGATAGTCCGACTCCGGGAAATACAAGAACGACAGCACCGCGTAACTCCCCAAGGACTCGGTGAGCATCCTGCCGCTGGTGGTGGACAGCGGTTCGGCGTCCAATGAGCGAAGGAACTCGCGAAGTTCCGCAACGACGTTGGCCGCATCACCGCTGAACGGGCAGTCACCGGAGTCCACGCAGTACTCAGCGAAGTGGGCAACACCCTTCTCGAAGGCAACCGCTTGACCGTAGGTGACCTCCTCCTGGGTCATTCCAACTGGTAGTGCGCCGTCCAAAACCATGCGGCCCACCCGCTGGGGGAACAGTTCGGCGTACGTAGCACCGATCGAACTTCCATATGACTTGCCCAGGTAGTTGAGCACAGGTTGCTTGAGCACCGCGCGCACGATGTCCATGTCGCGAGCAGTGCTCACCGTGTCCATGTGCTGCCAGATGTCATCCGCATTCTCCTTGCACGCGTTCGCGATCGATGCGGAGTCGTCGATCAACTGCTGTCGTTCCTGCGGAGAATCCGGGGTGCCATCCCCAGCGAAGATCTCATCGATCTGGGAATCCGACAGACACTCAACCGGGTCACTACCCCCGACCCCGCGCGGATCCACACCCACGATGTCGAATGCGTCGCGAATAGCGGGCGCAACGATGAAGTCCGCAGCCTTGGCGTAATCGAATGCACTTCCACCGGGACCACCGGGGTTGACCAAGAGCGCACCGATCGACTCCTCACGCGCGGGCACCTTGGTCATCGACAACTCGACGGTCCCGGCCTGCGGGTCCCGGTAGTCCAGTGGCACCTGGACTCGGGCGCATTCGGCATTGCCGCAGTTGCGCCACTGGAGCTCTTGGTCGTAGAAGGACGCCAGCGGGTCCTCGCCGAGCGTCGGTGATTCCACGACGTCTGGCGGCTCCGGCGGGGTGGGTTCGGGTGAACTCGAGCAGCCGGTCACGATCAGCGCCATCAGCGCAAGCCCGGTAAGGACCGTGACCGGACGGGCGCGCATAGCGAACACGGTAAGACGTAACCTCTTCTCGTGGCGCGATCGGGTAAAGACGGCTCTCAGGCGGGCCCTGGGGTAAGCACTGGGGCAAGCGCTGAACTGGCCGCCGCCGTAGAGGCGGGCCTGCGCAAGGGTATGGACCTGGTCGATGCGTTCATGGGCACCCCCGCCGGTCGCCGCGAATTGGCCCGGGAGTCCAAGCGCACTGAGGTGGAGGCCCGCAAAGCCAAGAACGCCCACGCGCTGCGCCGGGTGCAGGCGCAAGTCATGACGATTGGCGGAACCGCGGTTGGTGCATCCGCGGGAACCGTGGGTGTGATCGACGTCATCGCAACCGGCCCCGGGGGTCTGGGCTGGTTCGTGGTCTCCGGCATCGGGGCAGTCGTGGCGGTGCTCGGTGGTCGACGCTGGCGACGCCTGGCGCCGTTCACCGCCATTCCCGCGATTCCCTCACCCCCGGCGCTCGTACGACGCGGAGCTATCGGGCACGAGTCGGTCGCGCGCTACACCGCGGTGCGAGTGCAGACCGTGCAGGTCATCCGCGCGATCGAACCCCTGCACGCCGATGCAGCCACCGAGATCCGATCAGCCGACGCCCAGGCTGCGCCAACCCTGAATTCGTTGGCGGAACGATTGCGGGTGCTCGATGAGATGACCCGGCAGATGCCCGGATCGCAGGCAGCGGTCCAAGCCCAGCAGGCAGCACACGCGGTGAGCAGGCAACTCGATCAAGGCTCAGCGGGGTACGACGTCCTGCTCGCCGCGGCCGCTCGACTGCTGGCCGAACCGGACCTCGGAACTCCGGTCGCCTCAGTTCTGGAGCCAGCCTCTTCGGCACTCATCGCGTACGCGCATGGACTGCGTGCTGCCTCACGGATCTAGTCGAGGTCAGTTCACTAGCGAGGAGTGCACGCTCGGATCCTTGATCCGAACCAGCGCTGCTTCCACCACCGTGCGCGGGCTTCCACCTGCGAAAAGGACCGTCCGCTCGTGTTCGAGGGCTTCCAGTCGGCGCACCGTCTGCTCGAGAGTCGACGCCGCGGCCATCTGTTCGACCTGCGCGCGTAGTTCCTCGTTGATGAGCGCCACTTCCGCGTCCGTTTGCACGATCAGGACGTCGCGGAACAAGCCGA
>CAZQRR010000193.1:0-3575 GCA_964595675.1 uncultured Rubrivirga sp.
TCGCCCTTCGTCACGTGCGTGCCTGCCGGCAGCTGACCCCACCGAGCTGCGTCGCCTACGCGTTGCGCTCCCAACTCGCCCAGGGCTTCATGCGCACCGATCTGTCGCCACAGATCGCTCATCGCCTTGGGCATCAGCGGGTTGTACAAGACCGCAACTGCGCGAAGCGCCTCGCACATCGTGTACAGCACCGTGTCCAGACGCTGCGCATTCGCGTCATCCTTGGCGAGCACCCACGGCTCCACCTCGGTCACGTACTGATTAACGAGTTCCACCACGCTGCGGATCTCACCGATCGCGGTGGCGAAGTCGAGTTCATCCATGGCCGCATCCGCCGCCGCGGCGGCACCGGCTAGGCGATCCACCACCGCCTTCTCGGCAGCAGTCAGCGGACCTGGTTCGGGCAGGACTCCGTCGCGGTACTTGCCCACCATCGCGGTGGCCCGGGAGGCCAAGTTCCCCAGGCCGTTGGCGAGTTCGGATGTGTACCGCGCGCTCATGTCCTCCCAGGAGAACGAGCCGTCCTGGCCGAAGCTGATCGCGCGCATGAAGTAGTAGCGGAACGCGTCGGATCCGAAGTGGTCGATGATCTGCTCGGGCGCGATCCCGGTGAGCTTGGACTTGCTCATCTTCTCTCCACCGACGAGCAGCCACCCGTGCGCGAATACCTGGTGCGGCAACGGCTGATCCGCGGCAAGCAGCATCGCCGGCCAGTACACGGCGTGGAAGCGCAGGATGTCCTTACCGACTAAGTGGACGTCGGCAGGCCAGGTGGTCGCGTAGCGCGCAGCTTCATCGGTTCCCGGCTCCGAGCCGTAGCCCACGGCTGTGGCGTAGTTCAACAAAGCGTCGAACCACACGTACACCACCTGCTCGGGATCCCAACTGAGCGGAATGCCCCAGTCCACACTCGAGCGCGACATCGAGATGTCCACGAGTCCCTTGCGCAGGAAGGCCATCACCTCGTTGTACGCACTTTGCGGACGTACGGCGTTCGGGTGTGCCTCGTAGTGCTCGATGAGTCGATCACCGAATGCGGAGAGTTTGAAGAACCAGTTGTCCTCGCGAAGTTCCTCGGCGGGACGTCCGTGCACCGGACAAACCATCTGACCGGCGTACTCACCGGTTCCTTCGACGAGGTCGCCGGGGAGTTTGAACTCCTCGCAGCCCACGCAGTACGGACCTTCGTAGGGCGCGGAGTAGACGAAACCGTTGTCGCGCACCTTTTCCCAGAACTTCTGCACCCGGTCCACGTGCCTGCTCTGCGTGGTGCGGATGAAGTCGTCGTTCTTGGCATCCACCGTCTCGAGCACCGGTAGCCAGGATTCGGCAACCAGCCGATCCACCCACTGCTGCGGAGTCACGCCTCCGGCATCGGCCGCCCGCTGCACTTTGGTTCCGTGTTCGTCCACCCCGGTCAGGTACCAAACCTTCTCGCCGCGCTGCCGGTGCCAGCGCGTCAGGAAATCCCCAGCAGTGGTCGTGTACGCGTGGCCGATATGGGGAGCATCGTTCACGTAATAGATAGGTGTCGTGACGTAGTACGCCTTCTCACCTAACGACGACCCACCCTCAAGACCGGACATGCCCCGATCCTAGGAGTCGGGTGCTTGTCGCAAGGAGACGTCGTAGACGCGACGCTTCTGCAGCCCGGCATCGCTGGCCACCTGCGCCACCGCGTCCTTGCGGGAAAGTCCGTCGGCCATCAGGGAATCGACTGCGGCACCGATCTGCTCATCGGTGGTCAAGCCGGCTGCAGCCCGGACATCGTCGCTCGAAGCACCATCCACCACCACGGTGATCTCCCCGCGCACCTCGCCCGCAGACCACTCATGCAGTTCGGTCAACTCCCCCCGCAGAACTTCTTCATGCACCTTGGTCAATTCCCGACACACCGCGGCCTGACGCGAACCGCCGAATGCATGCACCATGTCGGCCAACGATGCTTCCAGCCGGTGCGGTGCTTCGAAGAAGACCATCGTGCGTTCCTCGATCGCCAAAGATTCAAGACGACGACGACGCTCCCCCGCCTTGCGCGGCAAGAACCCTTCGAAGGCGAATCGCGCCACCGGCAACCCGGAGAGAACCAACGCGGCCAACGCCGCAGATGGACCGGGAAGGCATGTGACGGGCACACCCGCCTCGTGCGCCTCGCGCACTAAGCGGAAACCAGGATCACTAACCGACGGCATTCCCGCGTCCGTCACCACCAGCACCCGCGCGCCGGCAAGAGCGCGCTCAATCAACTCCGGCACACGCGCGGATTCATTTCCTTCGTAGAAGGACAGGATCTGGCCGCGTGGCTCTATTCCCAGTCGAGAAGTAAGGGCGCGCAACTTGCGGGTGTCCTCGGCGGCGATCACATCGCACTCCTGTAGAGCCGCAACCAACCGCGCCGAGGCATCCTCGGCATTCCCAAGCGGCGTGGCGGCGAGCAATAGCAGCCCTGCGTCATCGTGACCGGTCACCTCCCCATCCTGTCGCACCTACGATGAACCGGTGTCCGCTGCGACCCTCGAGTCCACTGCGCCCGACCGCAGCGTGGCGAATCTGCCCGAGCGACTCGCTCCTCCTATGCCCTCGCGCAGCTGGCGCGGCTGGGTCGGCCCACTTGCCGTCGGCGCCCTTGCGGCCGCCACCCGGATCACCAACCTCGGTAGACCAGAGGCCGTGGTCTTTGACGAGACCTACTACGCCAAGGACGCCTGGTCCTACCTGCGCTTCGGAGTGGAAATCGACGAGGTCGATAATCACAAGGACCTGATGATGCAGGCCGGCGACAACTGGCGCAGCGTCGAGGCGTTCAGCGGTGATCCCGGATTCATCGTGCATCCGCCCGTGGGCAAATGGACCATCGCGGCGGGCGAATACATCTTCGGCGTAGACCCGTTCGGCTGGCGGATCGCGGTGGCGATCCTCGGCGTACTCGCGGTGATCATCACCGCGCGCATCGTGCGCCGACTCACCCGCTCGGACGTGCTGGGCACGATCGCGGGTCTCCTACTCGCCCTCGAGGGCATCCATATCGTGATGAGCAGAACTGCGCTCCTGGATCTCACCTTGGGCTTTTGGGTGCTGGTCGGCTTCGGTCTCTTGTTGATCGACCGCGATCGAACGCGAGCGCGCGTGGCGCAGGACATCCGAATACATGGAGTCGATGCCGTCGCCAACGGGCTCGGCCCCTACCTCGGCCTTCGACCCTGGCGCATCGCTGCGATCGCCGCGCTGGCGCTCGCGATAGGCACCAAGTGGTCCGGGGTCTACTTCCTCGCGGCGTTCATGGTGATGTCGCTCATCTGGGATGCACTCCTGCGCCGTGCGATCGGCGTGGACCACCCGTGGTCGTCTGCCTTCGTCCGCGATCTGCCCCTCGCCGCACTATCCACCATCGTGATCGGCATCGGCGTCTACCTACTCACCTGGACGGGCTGGTTCGCCGCCTCCACAGGTTGGAGTCGCAATTGGGCCGCGGACCAGGGTCCGTCGATCGTTCCGGATCCGATCCGATCGCTATGGCACTACCACTCGGAGATGTGGAACTTCCATACCAATCTCGACGCCGAGCACAACTACGC
>CAZQRR010000194.1:0-3515 GCA_964595675.1 uncultured Rubrivirga sp.
GCACAGCCAAGAAGGCTGCACCGCGCAAGGCAGCCAAGAAGGCAACCAAGCGCACCGCGAAGAAGGCGGCCAAGAAGGCAACCAAGCGGACAGCCAAGAAGGCTGCACCGCGCAAGGCAGCCAAGAAGGCAACCAAGCGCACAGCCAAGAAGGCTGCACCGCGCAAGGCGGCCAAGAAGGCAGCCCGCAAGGCCGCTCCTCGCAAGGCAGCTAAGAAGACAGCCCGCAAGGCGACCCGTCGCGGCTAGTCACTGCACTAGCCCACGCGGCTTACAACGATGGCCCGCACCGTCAGGTGCGGGCCATCGTTTTTCTCGTGGCATTTGATACGAACACGCGATCAGTCGTCGTCATCGCCTTCATCGAAGGCTGCGCTGCGCTCGGCTGCGAGTTCGAGCGCGTGCGTGGCTTCCGCTTCGGTTTCGTAAGGACCCAGCCGTTCGGAGTTCGGGCAGCCGTCCTGCGGCTCAACCCGCTTATGCACCAAGCAGTAATACCAACTCATGGGCCGTCCCTTCCTTTTCACGATTTCTCCCCGTGCTGACGCCCCTCGAGCGTGGCTTCTCAACACGTCCGAGCACAATGTAGTGCGCCCGTAGACTCCACATCGTGAGCATGACCACTCGGGAGCCCTTGACACCCGGTCGAGTGTCGCCACGCCGCGAAGTACCAGCATCGATCGCGCGTCCGGAGTACGTGGACCGTCCCGCGCCCGCTCCGTTCGAGGGCTCGGACATCCAAACCCCGGAAACGATCGCGGCGATGCGTATCGCTGGTCGCATCGCCGCCAATGCCCTGCAGGAAGTGGGCCGACACATTCGCCCTGGGGTCACCACCGATGAACTTGATCGCGTCGGCCACGACTTCCTCATCGATCACGGGGCCTATCCGTCCACCCTCGGCTATCGGGGATTCCCCAAATCCCTGTGCTCGAGCCTGAACGAGGTTATCTGTCACGGGATCCCGGACTCGACGCAACTTCGCGAAGGGGACATCTGCAATATCGACATCACGGCGTTCATCGGCGGCGTCCATGGCGATACGAACGCGACCTTCTTGGTCGGGGAGGTGAGCGAGGAGGTCGCCTTGCTCGTCGAGCGGACCCACGAGGCCACGATGCGCGCAATCAATGCCGTGCAGCCCGGGCGCCCGCTCAGTGTGGTGGGACGGGTCATCGAGAGTTACGCGAAGCGCTTCGACTACGGGGTGGTCCGTGACTTCACCGGCCACGGGATCAGCACGGCATTCCACAGCGGCTTGGTGGTTCCCCACTACGACGACCCCCGCATGGGTGTGGAACTTCAGGAGGGCATGACATTCACCATCGAACCGATGCTGACCCTCGGCACATACGACTACGAGATATGGGACGACGGCTGGACGGTCGTAACGAAGGATCGACGTTGGACGGCCCAGTTCGAGCACACGATCGTGGTCACCGATTCGGGTGCGCAGATCCTCACCCTCCCCGATTCGGAGTAGCCGTGATGCGTGAACGGGACTCCGCCGTGTGGCCCCACGACGTCCGCACCTTGGCCGTGGATATCGGGGGAAGTGGCGTCAAGGCCTCCGTCTTGGATGCAGCGGGCGTCCTGCTGGTCGAGCGAGTGCGCGTGGACACGCCCTATCCCTGCCCACCGGGATTACTCGTGGCCACCGTCGTGGAGTTGGTGTCCGCACTTCCCCAAGCCCATCGAGCGTCGATCGGTTTCCCGGGGCTGGTGCGTGACGGCCGGGTCATCGAAGTTCCGTCGCTGTCTCGTGCGAGTTACGACGGCGACACCGATCCGAACCTTGCGCATCAGTGGCACGGCTTCGATCTCGGGCACGCGCTTGCCCATGTGCTGGACATCCCGACCCTCGTGGTCAACGACGCCGACATGCAAGGGTGCGCCGTCGTGGAAGGCAAAGGCATGGAGTTCGTACTCACCTTGGGCACCGGCGTGGGCACCGCGCTGTTCCACGACGGGCAGCTGCTGCCGCACCTGGAGCTCTCCCATGGACCGTTCCGCGATGGACAGTCCTTCGATATCGCGCTGGGCAACGTCGAGCGCAAGCGCATCGGCAAGAAGTTGTGGCTGTCCCGGGTTCGCCAAGCCATCCAGGATTTCGACGACATGATCATCTTCGATCGCATCTACGTGGGTGGCGGCAACGCCAAGCACCTCGAGCCGAGCGATGTGGGCCCCAAGGGACTGATCGTGGCCAACAGCGCCGGCGTGGTAGGCGGGGTTCGCCTGTGGGATGTCGTGGAGACGAGCGTCCACCACCGCAGGTGAGTGAAATTCGCAGATTGTTGACAACTAAACTACTCGCATGACCCGGTGGCTGAGCGAGGATGAACAACGCTCCTGGCGCGCCTGGATCAGCGCATCGCAACTGGTCAACCACCGCCTCAGCCAGGACCTGCAGCGCAAGCACGGCCTGACGTTGGCCGATTACGAGATCTTGGTTCAGTTGTCCGAGTCACCCGATCGACGCATGCGGATGAGCGAGCTCGCCGACCGCACGTACGCCTCGCGCAGTCGGCTCAGCCACCAGGTGGACCGGATGGTGAAGAAGGGTTTCGTCGAGCGCCAGGAGTGCACCGTCGACAAACGCGGGCTCTTCGCCGTCCTCACCGACACTGGATGGGCCGCCATCGTGTCGGCCGCCCCCGATCACGTTGCAAGTGTCCGCGAGCACTTGGTGGACGTACTGCCATCACAAGACTTCGCCGCTCTTGGAAGCGCCTGCGAGACCGTGAGCAGCCGCCTGATGGACTCCGACCCGCAGGCGGAGTAACGGTCCATCACGTGAAATCCGTCTGCTTGTAGGGCTGGCCCTCGGAGTCGTAGGTGACCCACGTGCCCACCTGACGTCCGTTCGTGAAGTGCCCCGAACGCTTGATGGTCCCGTCTCGCCGGAACCATTCCCAAGAGCCGTGCAGTTCACCGGACTTCGTCTTCCCGCGTGACTTCAAGAAGCCGTTTGAATAGAACTCCTTGAACGCTCCGTTCCCTTTCGGGTAGGACGCATTGATCTCCTCGATCCGCGCCTGGCATATCGCCTTGACCAACGACGACTTCATCGCCTGTTCGCGATCGAAGTGGATGGTGCCTTTCGTGATAGTCATAGCCGACACTCGCTCACCGAGTCGTTCGATCACCCCGGGACCGGGGAAGACACTGTTATGTCGAGCGAAGCCCTGTAAGGACAGGACGATGTCGCCATCGATGCGAAGCGTCGGCATCGCCCAAGCGATGCATTGTTCGGCACCGGGAACCGCAGCCAACGCCGTGGACAAGGTCGCTGACAAGGCACTTTCCTGCTCGCGAGGAAATGCGGCGAACACCTCGCGGATTTCTTCGCTGATCCGAGGTTCGACTGCTCCCACATACCCAGCCTGACACAGCCTCCCCCTCAGGTACCTCCTCTACAGTTCGGTCTCGTGAATTTGTCTTCCCAGGACTACGGCGCGGACTACTTCGCCAACGTCTACGGCGCCGCATCCAAGACCGGTGAACCTTCGCAAA
>CAZQRR010000195.1:0-3513 GCA_964595675.1 uncultured Rubrivirga sp.
GCAAGCCCGCAAGCCCGCAATCACCTAGATCTTCGCAAGGTGACGCGCCTCAAGCTTGCCTTGGCGTGATCTCGTGACGAGCCCCCGGTCAGGATTGAACTGACGACCTACCGCTTACAAGGCGGTTGCTCTACCACTGAGCTACAGGGGCGATGCGTACGCACGTACGAGGGGGTGTTGCCCTCGAAACTCCCGGAACTTTACCGGCGATCGAGGCACTCAGGCTTCCGGCCCGGTCTCAACTGCGTCCTTACGTAGTATCGAGGGGTGATCCGCCGTGGGCGCTGAGGTAGTCCTTCTCCTCCTGGTGGTGGCCCTCATCGCGGCTAACGCCGTATTCGTTGCGGCCGAGTTCAGTTTCGTCACGGTCGACCGGCCCACCGTCGAGCGTTTGGCTGAGGGCGGCGACCGTCGGGCCCGCAGCCTGCTGGCCGGCCTGCGGACCCTGTCCACCCAGATGTCCGGAGCTCAACTGGGCATAACCGTCACGAGCCTGGTTGTCGGCTTCATCGCCGAGCCGTCGATCGCAGCATTGCTGCTGGGCCCACTGCGAGGGCTCGGGCTTTCCGAGGGTGCTGCCTTGCCGATCGCGTTGACCCTCGCGCTGATCATCGCGACCGGCTCGCAGGCGATCTTCGGTGAGTTGGTTCCCAAGAACTGGGCGATCAGCGAACCGGTTCGCGTGGGTCGTGCGGTGGCGGGGCTGCAGCGGGGGTTCACGACCGTGTCCGGTCCACTGCTTCGCGTTCTGCACGGATCCGCAAACTGGATCCTGCGCAAGATCGGCGTCGAGCCGCAAGAGGAACTCGCCTCGGCGCGATCACCCGAGGAACTCCTCTCCTTGGTCAGCCACTCGGGAACGTCCGGGACCTTGGATGAAGCAACAGCCGAGTTGGTGACTCGTTCCATCGAGTTCGGCGAGCGAACCGCATCCGACGTGATGACTCCACGGCCGCGGGTGGAGTTCGTGCAGGCCACGGATTCATGCGCATCCGTGATGGACTTGGTTGCGGGGACTGGTCACGCGCGCTTCCCGGTGGTGGGTGAGAACAACGACGAAGTCGTCGGACTCGCGCACTACAAGACCGTATTGCCGGTTCCCTTCGAGGAGCGCGAGAGCACACCGATCTCGAAGGTCATGGCGCCGGTGCTCACGGTCCCGGAGTCGCTGGAACTCGATCCGCTCTTGGAACTGCTTCGCGCTGCTCCACTGCAGTTGGCGGTGGTGATCGATGAGTACGGCGGCACCGCCGGCGTGGTGACCTTGGAGGATCTCGTCGAGGAGATCGTCGGAGAGATCCGCGACGAACAGGATCGACCGCACCATCGGGTAGCACGTGATCGTGAAGGTGGCTGGACGCTGTCCGGTCTGCTGCGTCCGGACGAAGCCAGCGACATCATCGGCGTGGAACTCCCCGCGGGTGAGCAGAACGAGACGCTCGGCGGACTGATCATCGAGCGCCTCGGTCGGCTGGCGACTGAAGGTGACAGCGTGATCGTCTCGGCGCCGGTCGTTGGCCCGGATGAACCGGTGAATCTCGACGTGGTGCTGACCGTTAACCAGATGGATGGTCGTCGCATCGACCGCGTGCGCGTTCGATTCTTGTCGAGTGAGTCCACGCAGGAGGGTGGTGAGTGATGGATTACACCACCGCGGTCATCCTGTCGATCCTGCTGTTGATCGGTAACGCGTTCTTCGTGGGTTCGGAGTTCGCTCTCATCTCCGCGCGCAAGACACAACTGGAGCCGCGCGCTGCGGCGGGTTCTCGTTCCGCGAAGACGGCGCTGCGCGCGATGAGCAAGGTCTCGCTGATGATGGCGGGCGCGCAGTTCGGGATCACCGTGTGTTCGATCGGACTCGGTGCCGTGGCGAAACCCGCAGTTGCCAATGCAGTCGAGAGTCCGCTGGTGTCCCTCGGTTTGCCCAGCGGGGCGAGCGATGCGATCGCCATCGCGGTCTCGCTCGTGATCGTGGTCAGCTTGCACATGGTGCTCGGGGAGATGGTTCCCAAGAATATCGCGATAGCCAAGCCCGAAGGTTCGGCGATGTTCCTCGGTCCGATGCTCTACGCGGTAGTGACCATCCTGCGACCGATCATCTGGACGCTGAACACCCTCGCGAACCTCGTCCTGCGGCTGCTGCGAGTTGATGTGCGCGACGAAGTTGCCACCACGTTCACTCGCGATGAAGTCGCGGGATTGATCGAAGAGTCGGCCCGTCACGGATTCCTGGAGCAGCGCGAGCGCGATCTTCTCGCAGGAGCGTTGGACTTCGTGGAGGTTCGCGTTCGCGACATCACCGTGCCCTTGGCGGATGTAGTGACGGTTACCCCCGACGTAACCCCACGTGCCCTTCAGGATCTATGTGTGCAGACCGGCTACTCACGCTTCCCGGTGGTGGAGGATGGATCCCTCCTCGGGTACGTGCACGTGAAGGATCTGGTGGCACTTCCGGCACGAAAGCTCGATGAGCCGCTTCGCCCGTCCTACATCCGCGACTTCCCAGAGGTGCGCGACACCGACACGTTGAGCCACGTGCTCGCCACGATGCAACGTCGCGGGGTTCACATGGTGCAGGTCAACGCCCAGGGGCGTGAGCATGGTGTCGCGATGCTCGAGGACGTGCTCGAGCGAATCGTGGGAGACGTGGTTGCGTGATCGGTTGGCACGTCCCCGAATACCAACCGGGCCTCCCGTGGTGGCCGTTGCTGGTCGTGCTCGCCGCACTGGTGATCATCAATATCGTCAACAACCGGGTAGCTCCGCAATCGCACTATCTGCTCTGGGCCTTCGCTGGCTCGGTCGTACTCATCGCCATCGGACTCCTAGATGGCAACTCCTGGACCGACATGGGGCTGGGCTGGTCCTTCTATCTTTCCGGCTTCATCTGGGCTGGCGCTTCTATCGGCTTAGTAACGGCGTTCTACGTGATCGGAAGCGCATTCCGAAAGACCCGCCAGGCGTTCAAGGACGAGAGCATCGGGACGATGTCCGGCGGACGCTTGGCCTTCCAGGCATTGGTCGAGGTTCCCTTCGGAACGGTCTTACTCGAGGAGATCGCCTTCCGCGCGGTGCTGTTCTCGATGCTTGCCCGCCGGTACGGGGTTGTATGGGCCTTGGTGATCTCGGCCGTGTTGTTCGGGATCTGGCACGTCCTGCCGAGCATCGGCACCCATGAGCGCAACCCGGCCCTGGGATCGGTGGTGGGCAGTGGAATCCGGGGCAACATCTTGGCCGTGGCGGGCAGCGTGCTGACTACCACTGTGGCTGGTGTGATCTTTGCGCTCATGCGCATCGTGTCTGGAAGCGTGATCGCGCCCATGGGCTTCCACTGGGCCACTAACGGTCTGGGCTACGGATTCAGTTGGGTGATCCTTCGGACCCGCAGAAGGCGCGACGATTCGTCGTAGTGGGTCGTCGGGGTCGTAGTCTGACGTCCCCCGGTAGTGGCTGGGTTATCTGACACCTGAGGGGAGGGGTGAATGACACCGATGGCATTTAGGTCATACGATG
>CAZQRR010000196.1:0-3501 GCA_964595675.1 uncultured Rubrivirga sp.
CGTATTGCGGTGCGTCGGGCGCGAACCCGATGGGATATACGAAGGTTACTACTATCTGCCCACCATCTTGGACGGCTGCACGTCGGCGATGACCTGCGTGCAGGAGGAGTCCTTCGGCCCCGTCCTCACCGTGGAGACGTTCCGCAGCGAGGCCGAGGCGATCGCCATCGCCAACGACACCTACTACGGCCTGGCGGGCGCGGTATGGACCTCGGACGTCTCGAAGGCGCAGCGGGTGGCCAACGCCCTTCGCCACGGAACAATTTGGATAAACGACTTCCATCCCTACCTTCCGCAGGCAGAATGGGGCGGGTTCAAGCAATCAGGAGTAGGACGGGAACTCGGCGCTCAGGGCTTCGGCGAGTACCTGGAAGCAAAACACGTGTATCAGAACCTGCACCCGCAACCCAGCGGATGGTTCGACGTACCAGCGAAGGAAGCCCGATGACAGCCGCCACCACGGTCGATGCCACTGCTCGAGTCGATGCCGAAGCCGCGATTTCCGTCCGAGGCCTGTGGAAGATCTTCGGCGAGGACTCAAGCAAGATCATCGGCACTCCCGACGCCCTCTTGCCCCGAGGCGAACTTCTCGAGAAGACCGGCTGCGTAGCCGCAGTCCGCGATGTGTCCTTCGACGTCGGCAAAGGTGAGGTCTTCGTGGTGATGGGCCTTTCCGGCTCAGGAAAGTCAACGCTCGTTCGCTGTCTCACTCGTTTGATCGAACCGACCGCCGGTGAGGTGTTCTTCGAGGGTGAGGACATCCTCACCGCATCGAAGTCCCGGCTGCGCGAACTCCGCCGCACCAAATTCTCCATGGTCTTCCAGCACTTCGGGCTCCTTCCCCACCGACGTGTGATCGACAACATCGCATACGCCCTCGAAGTGAATGGCGTCCGCAAGGACACTCGACACGATCGGGCCCGGGAAGTGATCGAGTTGGTGGGCCTCGATGGATACGCGAACCACTTCCCCGAACAACTCTCCGGTGGCATGCAGCAGCGTGTCGGTCTGGCTCGTGCATTAGCGGTGGATCCCGAGGTCATGTTCCTCGACGAGCCCTTCAGCGCGCTTGATCCATTGATTCGTCGAGACATGCAGAACGAAGTCAAGCGCCTGCACAAGGATCTGAACAAGACGATGGTGTTCATCACCCACGACCTCGCCGAGGCTATGAAGCTCGGCGACCGCATCGTGATCATGCGCGATGGCGACATCGTCCAGATGGGCACCCCTACCGATCTGGTGATGAACCCGGTGGATGCCTATGTCGCCGACTTCACCAAGGACATCCCCAAGTCGCACGTTTTGAAGATGGGCGCACTCGCGCGCCCGGCCCGCTCCGATGAGACGGTGAGCGGCGATCTCGTCGAGGCGGATGTGATCGTTCGTAAGGCGATTCCCAGGATCGTGAACTCGACCGATCCCGTGGGGGTGGTCAGGAACGGAGCATCGATCGGTGTCGTGGGCAAGGACGACATCCTGCACTTGATCGCCGACGATGCCGTCGAAGCCGTCGAAGCCGTCGATGGAACCAACGCGTGAGCACTCCCACCTTCGTCGAGTCATTGCCATCGTGGCTGCGTCGACGCAGCACCCTCATCGTCGCGCTGCTGATCGTCTGGGTCGTCTTGGCAACCGTGTTCCGCGGCGTGCACACCCTCGAGCTGTCCACGGCAACCAACACTCCCGCCACCGATTGGCTACGGGAGTTCGCTGCGTCGATTCGAGGGAGTCGATCGGAGGCTCCGATCTTCGTCTACTTCTTCAACCCGATCCGCGGCGGCATCGAAGGTTTCGTCGAAGTCATTCGGGACATCATCGCGGTTCCCGCATCGGGCAACGTCATTCCGATGATCGGCTGGCTCGGCGTGGTGGCGCTGGTGGGTTACCTCGTCTACGCCTCCTCGAACTGGCGCACGTCACTCTTGTCGATGGGGCTCCTGACCGCCTGCGGGATGTTGGGCATGTGGACCTACACGATGGACACCCTCGCCATGACTATCGGCGCGGTCCTGCTGTCGCTTGCGATCGCGTTACCGATCGGTATCTGGGCTGGCTTGAACGATCGAGTGATGGCGTTCATCCGTCCGGTCCTGGACCTGGCGCAGATCTTGCCGACGCTCGTCTACCTCGCGCCGTTGGCTCTCGTCTTCCTGATCGGCATCGCCGCAGCCACGATCGCCACCATGATCTACAGCATTCCCATCTGCGTTCGCATCACCGCCCATGCCATTCGCAGCCTCAAGGCCGGCCCGATTGAGGCAGCGGAGTCGATGGGATCCACCCGGATGCAGATGCTGCGCAAGGTTCAACTCCCCATGGCCAGGCGCACCATCATCTTGGGCATCAACCAGACCACACTCGCAGCGTTGTCGTTCGTGGTCATCGCTGCCCTCATCGGTGCTCCCGGTCTCGGCAAACCGGTAATCGAAGCACTCACCATTCGCAACGTTGGTGATGGCGTGGTTGCAGGTCTCGCGGTGGTGTTCCTGGCGATCATGCTTGACAGGGCAACCACGGCAGCCGTACAGCACAGCGGCGAGATCCCACCGGAGGGAGCCGCCCTCGTCAGGCGTCGGCTGGGACTTGCGGGTGCTGGCATCGCCACCATCGCCGCGGTCTTCCTCTCGCGCTATCAGCTCTGGGCAGCGGTCTTCCCCGAGGGACTCATCGTCGGTGAGTACATCGCCAGCGCCGCTGATGCCGTGACCGAATGGATGACCTCCACGCTGTATTTCCTCACCATCGGGTTGAACGAGCAATTCACCATCCACGTGCTCAATAGGATCGAGGCGGTACTCGCCGACTCCCCGTGGTACCTGACGATCATCGCGATCTCGCTCCTCGCCGCGATCATCGGTGGTCGCTTCGTCGCGATCCTGTCTGTCGTCCTCCTAACTGCAGTAGTGCTGATCGGCCTGTGGAACGACGCCATGGTCACCTTGACCCAAGTCCTCATCGCCACGGCGATCGTCATGGTCATCGGCGTGGTGCTCGGCGTCATGGCCGGAAGGAGCTCGCGGGTGGAGCGAGCACTCAAACCGCTCCTCGATGCTGGCCAGACGCTCCCGGCATTCGTCTACCTGGTGCCCGTGCTCGCGCTCTTCGGCCCGACGCGTTTCGCCGCGATCGTCTGCGGTGTCTTCTACGCCGCTCCCGTGGTGGTCAGAGTGGTCGCCGACGGCGTGCGGGGCGTGCCCAAGGACATGGTGGAAGCGGCAGTCTCCTCGGGCAGTAGTACGACACAGGTCGTTACGAAAGTGCAACTTCCAGCTTCCAAGAGATCGCTCCTCCTAGGGGCCAATCAGGGGATGATCTTCGTGCTCGCCGTTGTGGTTATCGGCGGGTTCGTTGGGGCAGGTGGTCTCGGCTACCTGGTCATCGTCGGTCAGTCCAAACCGGAGTTACAGGGCAAGGGACTGGCGGCGGGCCTAGCGATCGTTTTGCTGGGCGTCGTCATGGATCGCATCGCGCAAGCCGGGGCGCGGCGCAACGAGAAAC
>CAZQRR010000197.1:0-3490 GCA_964595675.1 uncultured Rubrivirga sp.
ATGAGCGCCACTTCCGCGTCCGTTTGCACGATCAGGACGTCGCGGAACAAGCCGATCAGGTCGACCAGGACGCGGTCAACTTCATCGATCACCAGACGCTTGCGTCGGCGCTTTTGGTCCTTAGCGAGTTCCTTGGCTTCGGAATCGTGTCCGCGCTTCAGAGCCCCGGTCAGCCGAGTGACTCCTTCGGCATAGAACCGGGACTTCAGCAGTTCGTCTTCCTTGGCATCGAGTCGATCTGCTCGGGCATCGGCCACCGCCGATGCAGCCTCGAAGACCTCGCCAGCGATCGTGACGCAGGAGGGGAGATCACGCAGATTCAACGGTGCACGCAGGCACTGCTGTCTGCGCTCGCGTGCCTGCGTGTCCGTCGCCAGGGCACGGGCTCGTCCGATGTGACCTTGTGACGCGCGCGCACAGAAGCGGGCAGTGGTCTCATCGACACCGCAATCGGCGATCAGCATGCGGGTTATGTCGTCGAGATCGGGGGTGCGAAGACCCACGTGACGGGTGCGCGATTCGATAGTGGGAAGGACGTCGTCGCGACTCGGCGAACACAGGATCCACACGGTATGCGGTGTGGGCTCCTCGAGTGATTTCAGCAGATGATTCGCCGCATGGTTGTTGAGACGATCGGCGTCCTCGATCACGATGACGCGCCACATGGCACTCATGGGTGCCTGCGCTGCCATATGGGTGAGTGCCTTCACATCGTCGAGGACTATCTCGGTCCCCTCGGGAATCTCGATGTGGACATCGGGATGGCCTCCCAGCGCGGCCGTTCGACACGATTGACACTGCCCACATCCACCTTCGTCGCACACCAGCGCTGTAGCGAAAGTAGTTGCCGCCAAGGATCGGCCCGATCCCGGTGGTCCGGTGATCAGCCATGCATGGGTCATGCCCGGACCGGGCTCACCGCGGGTGATCTTCTCCGCATCCGCTACTGCAGCGCTCAGCGTGGCCACCGCCTCCCCCTGGCCGATCACCTGCGACCAGCCCGTCGTTGGAGGCGTCACTGTTCGATCCCGAGTAGTTCGGCAACGCGCTCGCGAATGAGTTCCGCAATCGCGTCCGGGTCCTGACTTGCATCGATGACCAGGTAGCACTCCGGTTCGTTGCTTGCTATTGCCAAGAAGGCCTGGCGTACACGCTCGTGATACTCGATGGGCTCGGACTCGAGCCGATCTGGTGATTGCACTCTAGACAGACCGATCGACGGATCTATGTCGAGCAGCACAGTGAGGTCGGGGCAAAGATCCTGCGTAGCCCATAGACTGAGATCGCGCACGAAGTCCACGCCGAGGTCACGGCCGTATCCCTGGTAGGCGACCGAGGAATCTAGATACCGGTCGCACACCACGACCTTTCCGGCTTCGAGAGCCGGGCGGATCACGTGGGCTGCATGCTCACCGCGCGCCGCAGCGAACAACAGCGCTTCAGCGCGATCGGTCAGCCCTGCGTAATCATTGCTGAGCAGGACGGTTCGGATGGCTTCGCCTGCTGGCGTGCCCCCAGGTTCGCGCGTCCTGACCACGATGCGCCCGCGCTCGTTCAACCACTGAGCAAGCAGTGCCTCCTGGGTGGACTTACCCGCGCCTTCACCGCCTTCGAAGACGATGAACGAACCCGACATGGTCAGCTGACCTCGCCTAACCGACCGAACTGCCGGTGGTCGCGGGGGTCGCCTTCTTGACTGTCTTGTTCGTAGTCTTCTTGGCTGTCTTCTTCGCAGCCTTCCTGGCGGACTTCTTTGCAACCTTCTTGACCGGACCGCGGGCGCGACGTTCGGCGATCAGATCGCTTGCCCGCTCGATGCTGACGGTCATCGGATCATCGACGACTCGTAACGTCGCGTTGGTCTCTCCGTCGGTTACGTACGCACCGAAGCGGCCTTCGCGCACCACGATCAGGCGACCCGACGTCGGATCGGTGCCCACTTCACGCAAGGG
The DNA here is from genome assembly GCA_964595675.1 of uncultured Rubrivirga sp. Classification (GTDB taxonomy): domain Bacteria; phylum Actinomycetota; class Actinomycetes; order S36-B12; family S36-B12; genus S36-B12. Next base: position 1,953 of record CAZQRR010000197.1, read on the forward strand.
ACCTGCTGCTTGCCCTCGGCCGCGTCGTTGTTTGGGTTGGGCGAACAAAGCCAATGCTTGTTCCAAGGTGACTGAGAAGATCTGCTCTTCGCTTTCGAGTGAACGCGAATCGGTGCCCTTGGTGAGATAAGGGCCGTAGCGACCGTTCTGCGACTTGATCTCCTCGCCGTCGCTGGGGTCCACACCCACGATTCGCGGCAAACTCAGCAGCTTCAACGCCTCTTCGAGGGTGACGGTGCTCGGCTTCATATCCGAAAACAGCGACGCAGTCCGGGGCTTGGCCGACTTCGGTGCACCCTCCGGCAGTACTTCGGTGACGTAGGGGCCGTAGCGGCCAGACTTGGACACGATCATGTTTCCGGACTCGGGGTCGATGCCGAGTTCGCGATCCCCGGACGGTTCGGCAAGCAGTTCCTCGGCCTTTTGTGCAGTCAGTTCATCGGGTGCCAGGCCGACCGGGATGTTCGCCCGTTCCTCACCACGCTCGACGTAGGCGCCGTAGCGGCCCACCCGCAGGTACGCGTCGCTACCGTCAATCGGGAACGTCGCAATACCGCGAGCATCGATGGCACCGAGGTCCTCGGTCAGGCTCTTCACACCCGGGAACTCCCCATTCACGCTCTGCCCACCGCGCCAGAATGCCTCGAGCTGTTGGACTCGATCGATCTCACCGGCGGCGATCATGTCGAGCACGTTCTCCATGTTCGCCGTGAATTCGTAATCCACAAGCGACGAGAAGTGCTCCTCCAGCAGCCGGATGACCGCGAATGCGGTGAAACTCGGTACCAGGGCCGAGCCCTTCTTCCATACGTAGCCACGGTCGAGGATGGTGGACATGATCGAGGCATACGTGGAGGGTCGGCCGATGCCGAGTTCTTCGAGCTTGGCGACCAGCGAGGCTTCGTTGTAGCGAGCTGGTGGCTTCGTCGCGTGGCCCTCGGCGGTGAGCGACTGCGCGTTGATGGTCTGACCTTCGGATAGTGCCGGGAGTTCACGTTCGTCGTCGTCGTTCGTGACGTCCTTCAAAGCAGCCATGAAGCCGGGGAAGGTGACAACCGTTCCCGATGCGGTGAACTCGACGTCGCGACCATCACCGGTCGACGTTCGGAGCTTCACCGTGGTGGTTGCCGTCTGGGCATTGACCATCTGCGAGGCGACTGTCCGCTTCCAGATGAGGTCGTAGAGCGCGAACTCATCGCCCACGAGTTCGCCGGCAACCTCGGCCGGGGTGCGGAACGCCTCACCCGAGGGCCGGATCGCTTCGTGCGCTTCCTGCGCGTTCTTGACCTTGCGATCCCAGCGTCGTGGCTCGTCGGGTACGTACTCGGCGCCGTACAGGGATCTCGCTTGGTTGCGTGCGGCGTTGATCGCCTGCTCGGACAGCGTGGTGGAGTCGGTACGCATGTAGGTGATGTACCCGTTCTCGTACAACGACTGCGCCACCCGCATGGTCCGCTGCGCACCCCACCGCAGCCGGCCCGATGCTTCCTGCTGCAGCGTGGAAGTCATGAACGGAGCCTTCGGCTTCTTCGACGCGG
>CAZQRR010000198.1:0-3452 GCA_964595675.1 uncultured Rubrivirga sp.
GCAGCACACAGCCACAGGCGTGCGATGTGCAGGTCGGTGAGAGTTTCATCGCCTCGGGGTAAGACCCAGCACACGTCGTAGAAGCGGTGATACACGGTGGCGAGTTCCTCGAGGTAGCGGGCGATGCGGTGCGGTTCGCGCAGTTCCGCGGCGCTGGCCACCACCCGGGGGAACTCGGCGATCGTGCCGAGCAGGTCGTCCTCGCGCTCGTGCGACAGCAGCGACGGATCGAATTCGGAGTTTCGCCAGTCGATGCCCAACTCGGCGGCATTACGCAGGACGGAGGAGATGCGTGCGTGGGCGTATTGGACGTAGAAGACCGGGTTGTCGTTGGTCTGGCGGGTGATTGTCTCGAGGTCCAAGGTCAAAGGCGAATCAGCCGGGTAGCGAGTGAGGGTGTAGCGGGCTGCGTCCACACCAACCTCGTCCACTAGGTCCTCCAGCGTGACGATGTTCCCGGCTCGTTTGGAGAGTTTGACCTCCTGTCCCCCGCGGGTGATCTTCACCAACTGCCCGATGAGCACCTCGATGTTCGCGTCCATGTCATCGCCTGCACACGCGGCCACCGCGCGAAGTCGGTTCACGTACCCGTGGTGGTCGGCACCCAGGAGGTAGATGTTGATGTCGAATCCGCGGGACCGCTTGTCCACGTAGTAAGCGGTGTCCGAGGCGAAGTAGGTGTATTCGCCGTCGGCCTTGACGAGTACGCGGTCCTTGTCATCGCCGAAGTCAGTGGTGCGCAGCCAGACTGCACCGTCCTCCTCGAACACGTGTCCTTGTTCGCGCAGGCGATCGAGCCCGCGCTCAACGGCGTTGGATGCATGCAGGTGACGTTCGGAGTACCACACGTCGAAGTGAGTGCGGAAGAGCTCCAGGACCTGCTGCTGCTGGCGAAGCTGCTTTGCGTAGGCCGCCTCGCGGAATGCCACGAGTTGGTCGTCGTCGGGTTGATCGAGGATGTCCGGGTCCTCGGCGATGATCGCTGCAGCGAGGTCGGTGATGTAACCGCCGTGGTAGCCGTCCTCGGGTACGGGACGACCATGTGCGGCTTCCATGACCGATGCACCGAACTTGTCCATCTGCACACCGCGATCGTTGATGTAGAACTCGCGGGCCACCTCGGCTCCGGCTGCGGCGAGCACGCGCGCGATCGCATCGCCCACCGCCGCCCACCGCGTGTGACCGAGGTGCAGCGGTCCAGTCGGATTGGCGGAGATGAACTCGACGTTCACATTGCGACCGGCGAGCGTCGACGAGTGGCCGTAGGTGTCCCCTTGCGTTACCGCTACCCGGGCAACCTCCCCCTGTGCTGCCGCATCGAGGGTGATGTTCACGAAACCGGGCCCGGCAACATCCACCGCTGCGATGCCCGGGGCGCTCCCGAGGTCCTGCGCTAGTTCGACGGCGAGTTCCCGAGGATCGCGCCCGACTTTCTTGGCCAAGACGAGCGCGATATTCGTGGCGTAGTCGCCGTGATCGCGGGACTTGGGACGCTCCACGACGATCTGTTCCTCGGAGGGCAACACCGCATCCGATCCCGCGAGCACCGAGGCAAGTGACCGGGCAATTGCGGTCCGCAATTCATCGATGGTCACCGCGCGAGCGTAGCGACGGGTCGGTGTGGTTATGCTCACGGTAGGCAAGGCCCGATCAGCACCACCGTTCATAGTGTCGCCAGCCAGGCGACGCAGCAGTTTCTGAGCACGAGCACAGATTCCGGACGAAGGTTTGAACGGCTAGCCCGCGGCGGGCGCGGTGTCCGGCGCGAAACTTCGTGCAAGGAGAAAGTGCAACATGGCTCAAGGAACCGTGAAGTGGTTCAACTCTGAAAAAGGCTACGGCTTCATCGCCCAAGCCGATGGCGGACCGGATGTCTTCGTCCACTACTCAGCGATCGAATCAGACGGCTACCGCTCCCTCGAGGAGAACCAGGTCGTCGAGTTCGACATCGTGCAGGGCCCCAAGGGTCCTCAGGCCGACAAGGTCCGGACTTCCTAGTCCCCACTCGTCGACTTCTCAAGGGCCTCACCTTCGGGTGGGGCCCTTGAACTTTTCCCCGTGATGCACACTGGGGATATGGCCGACGACGACATCGAGCGCCTGCTGCGCGAAGTAGACGCATTGGGTGGCACCCCAGCCCAACCGCCGACCTCACCACCGGCCACCGCACACGCCAAGTCCCCGGCCCGCACGCCCGAGTCCTCCGGCGGAGCAAGTGGCCGCCTCGCCTTCGCCGTGGGATCAGGTGTGGTGCTGGGCGCCGCCGGTTGGTTCGGCGGTCTGCTTATGCCCTTCGTGGGGTCCTTCTCGGCAGGTGTCGGAGCAGCATTCGGGGCGTTCGTCGCAGCTTTGATCGCCGGTCCGCCGCGCTGGTTCTCGTCCTGACGTCGGTCCCCTCTTTCTCAATCCCCCGTTTTTCTCAATCCCCCGTTTTTCTCAATCCCCCGTTCGACCTGCTCCTGCCTTCGCGGTCAGCGCCGCCACCCACGACGGCCACTGGATCGGAGCAGGGGGCGGAGGTTCAGCAATGCCCATCCGTTGAGCTTCGATCGCCGCGCCGATGAGGATCCCGACGAAGATCAAGTAGGACCACAACATGAGAACGATGGGCGCACCGAAGATAACCACGGCCGCACCCACGGTGTTCGAAAGCGATGTGTAGAGCCCGAACACCGCACTCGACCCGAGCATCCAGACGGTGGCGAACAGGACTCCCCACGACTTAACGGACACGCGCGGTTGGATATCGGGCAGGTAGCGGATCGCGACCGCGCACACGGTGAAGGCGAAGACGGTCAGGACGGCCCAGTTCACCGCTCGCGATCCCACGAGCTGCAAAACGGTGTCGAATCCGAGCGCTTCGAGGATCCGCGGCAGCAGCTGCAGAATGAGTAACGAAGCAACCATGAGGATGATCCCCACGAGCGCGATCACTGCAGAGAAACCCCTATCCACGACGCCGTGGATTCGCTCCGCCGCACCGAAGATGCGCGTGAGCGAGGACCGCAAGCCGTAGACCACTTTGGACGCGACGTAGGTGGCAATGATGATCGCAGCGATAGTGGTGACGGTGAAGGCGCCCGATGATCCCCGGTCCGCCAACTTCACGATGGCATCCAGTGCCGGTTGCAGTGGTTCCAAGGTCTCCGGACTGCGATCGACGATCTCCTGGATCCCGTTCTTCACCTGCTGTTCGGTCAAGAACGCGCCAGCGAGCGCACCGACCGCTAAGGCGGTGGGTGCAAGGGCGAAGAAGACGTAGAAGGCAAGGCCTGCTGCGACCAGACTGCCGCCGATCGCCGAATAGCGCGCCAAAGCAACTCGGCCGAACGTAACGAGAAGTCGGGCTCGGTCGAACACCGCCACATCATCGCGCATGGTCGCGCTGCTAACCTGACGCTCCCCTCGGCCCCCGTAGCTCAGGGGATAGAGCGCCGGTTTCCGGTACCGAA
>CAZQRR010000199.1:0-3429 GCA_964595675.1 uncultured Rubrivirga sp.
CGGGATCACCGATCTGGACACCACCTTGGCCGAGCGGATCGATCTGATCGTGGACGTCCTGCCCTAATTGACCGACTCGCCTGACCCAGCCGCCTGAGGCGGTCCGGCTGGGAGTTGACGGCTGTCAGGGGGTGGGTTTAACGTTCCCCTTGGTTCGAACAAGTGTTCGAAAGTCACCTCATCGAACCAGTTGATCGAACCAGCGGGGCTCCGGATTCGCGGCTGGGGCCTTGCCCGCTCGACAACGAGCCCGGGCACCTTCTCGGTGCTCGGTACTCGGTGCTCGATGGTCGCCGGGGCCGCCTCGACCCCTGCCCCGGCGACCAGGGCCCGAGTTCAGGGTTCGTGTTGAGGGCCCGAGTTCAGGGCTCGAGTTCACGGGTCTATATGTGGGGTCGAAGAAGTACGGGTCGAAAGCAGGGGTCGAGAACCAGCACGTATTCCGATCAGGAGAGGACTTCCAGATGAGCACGACCCCGACCCTCACCAGTCCACACATGGGATTGCCACACATCGAGTTGATCGAAGGAGCCCGCCGCGCCCTATCGCGCGCTGCGATGGCCGGGACACCCCATGAGAGGTATGCCGCCGCGCACCTGGCTGCGCTCCGGGCAGCTGCTGCGGTGATCGCGGCCGTGGCGCCGGGAGCGGTCAGTCGAGGTAAGGATCATTCCCGCCAGCGAGTACGCAGCGCCTGGGTGGTCTTGCGCGAAGTGTGCCCACCGATGACCGAGTGGGCCGACTTCTTCGCGGCGGGTGCGCGCACTCGAGCAGCAGCCGAAGCCGGTATCCCGTGTGTGAGTCACCGGGCAGCCGACGATCTGGTGCGCGATGCCGAGACTTTCCTGGCCCGCGTATGCGATGTCCTGGAGCTGGCGTACCAGCCGGCACTCGAATCACGGTTGCGCGCGGTCGGTTAGCAGGTGGTGGCGGCTCCGCCCTTCGCCCACCTGCACGTCGCATCCAGTCATTCACTTCGGTACGGCACGACATTGCCCGAGACCTTGGTGCAGCGAGCAGGTGAGTTGGGTCAATCGATCATCGCGCTCACCGATCGCGACGGGCTGTATGCAGCGGTGCGGTGGGCGCGTGAATGTGCACGTCTGGGTCTGCGTCCGGTCCTCGGAGTGGACATGGCTGTGGAGGCCACCGAGCCGGCGCGTGTGCATCCGAAGTTCGCACACCCGAAATCTGCACAAGCCGGCTCCACGCGGGGGACCCCCGCTCGCGGCGGTGCATGGATAGACGAGAGCAGACCTCGGGTGCTGTTGTTGGCGACAGGTGCCCGCGGATGGGCGTCGCTATGTCGGTTGGTCAGCGCCGCACATACCGGAACGCACACGGTGCGCGGCGAACCGTGGCTGCCGTGGTCGGCGTTGCGCGAACACCGCGAAGGCATCGTCGTCGTTCTCGGAGCCGACTCAGAAACTGGGCGTTATCTGGCAAGTGACCACCCGGCACTTGCCGAAGCGGCAGTGCGACCGTGGCGCGCGATCTTCGATCGCTACTTGGCCATCGGTATCACCTCGCACCGGCAGCCGGGATTCCCCGCGCATCGCAGGCATCGCTACTCGACGGCGGCGGCAGCCCGCATGCTCACCTGGGCGCGTCAGCAGCGACTACCCGCCGTCCTCACCAACGCCGTTCGCTACTGCCATCCGAAGGATGCGCCCATCGCGCAGGTGCTGGACGCATCACGGCTGCTCGTTCCCTTGAGTTCCCCGCGAATCGAGCGAAGCACCGAACCGAACGCGTACCTGAAATCGGCCCAGGAGATGACGCAGATCGCCGCGGAGATCGCCGACGCCGCGGTAGCAGGTGGTCGAGATGAGCGGGGCGGTAGGCGGCTGCTCGAGGACACCTGGCATCTAGCCCAGTACTGCGCGCTGGATCCGGAACAGGACCTGGGCCTTGGTCAGGTTTTCGTCCCCGAACTCGACGTGCTGCTCGGGCGGGATGTACCCGATGCGGTTCGCGAAGCCGACGCACTGTTGCTGCAGCGCTGTCGTGCGGCGATACCGGATAGATACGTCGGCGTCGAGGAGCGTGAAGCGCGCGATCGACTCGAACGCGAGATGCGAACCATCGTCGATCTGGGCTTCTCCGGGTATTTCCTTACCGTTGCCGAGGTAGTCGACATGGTCAAGGCCGAAGGCATTCGTGTCGCCGCACGCGGATCGGGTGCCGGAAGCCTCGTGGCGCATCTGTTGGGCATCAGCGGGGTGGATCCGATCCGACACGGATTGTTGATGGAGCGGTTCTTGTCGCCGTTACGTCGAGTGCTGCCGGATATCGACATCGATGTGGAGTCCGCGCGCAGATTGGAGGTCTACGACCTCATCCGCGAACGTTTCGGCGATGACCGGGTGGCGAGTGTGTCGATGATGGAGACGTACCGGGTGCGCCACGCGGTTCGCGACGTTGGTGCCGCGTTGGGTTTGGATGCGGCCGAGGTGGATGCCTTCGCCAAAGCCTTCCCGCATGTGCGCGCCCGCCAGGCCCGAAGTGCGCTGGAGGATCTACCCGAACTGCGCGATTCCCATATCGGCAGGTTGGCTCGCGAAGGACAACTCGAGCACTTCCTTGATCTTGTCGAAGGCCTGGACGGTCTGCCACGCGACATCGCGATGCATCCGTGCGGGGTGTTGCTGTCCGATGCCACCTTGCTCGATCGCACTCCGGTGGAGATGAGCGCCGCCGGGTATCAGATGAGCCATTTCGACAAACACGACGTGGAACACATGGGGCTGCTCAAACTTGACGTCCTCGGTGTGCGGATGCAGTCCTCCATTGCCCATGCGCTCGCCGAGATAGAACGTGATGGCGGAGTGAGCATCGATATCGATCGACACACCCTCGATGACCCACGCACATTCGAGTTGATCCGATCCACCAAGACCCTCGGGTGCTTCCAGATCGAATCTCCCGGTCAGCGGGAGCTGCTGGGCAAGTTCGCGCCCACCGAGTTCTCCGACCTGATCATCGACATCTCGCTATTTCGTCCTGGGCCGGTCAAATCCGACATGGTCACGCCCTTCCTCATGGCCCGGCAAGGCTGGCGAGAACCGGAGTATCCGCACCCCGATCTCGAACCGATCCTGCGCGAGACCTACGGGGTGGTGGTCTTCCACGAGCAGGTGCTGCGCATCATCGCGACCATGACCGGCTGCTCGCTGGCCGAAGCAGACGAATGCCGGCGCAGCATGGGTTCACCGGAAGGGCAGGACGATGTCCGTGCCTGGTTCTACCCGACTGCGGTCAACCAGGGATACGACCTTCCCACCGTGGATCGAGTCTGGGAGATCCTGCGCGCCTTCGCATCCTTCGGCTTCTGCAAAGCGCACGCTGCGGCATTCGCATTGCCCACGTACCAATCGGCGTGGTTGAAGACGCATCACCCGGCGGCCTTCTACGCCGGGATCCTCACCC
>CAZQRR010000200.1:0-3412 GCA_964595675.1 uncultured Rubrivirga sp.
ATCACGCCGGCTTCACACCCGACAAGGCAGTCGGATCCGGAGGTCCTCGCCCTCTTGCAGTCAATCGGCAGGGATCGACTCCTCGCGGAGCTCGACGAAATCAGAGCGGACAGATTCTGATGCTGGCCTATGTGGATTCGAGCGTCCTGCTCGTCGACATCCTCGAGCACAGACCCGTTCTGCCGGATCTTGTCGATCGTGCCGACGTAGCGACGTCACAGATCACTTCACTTGAGATCAGTCGCACACTTCGTAGAGAACTAGAAGGCGCGGATCTCGCGTCGGTCTCGCGAGACACGCTGGCTGGTGTCGACCTTGTGGCGATCTCGCCTGCAGTTCTCGAGACCGCTGCGTCGCTGCCGATTCGATTCCTGCGAGCACTCGACTCCATACATCTGGCCAGCGCTTTACTCGTCGAAGCGGACCTGGTACTGACCAACGACCGCCAGATGCGGCGTGCGTGTGAGGAACTAGGACTCGCTGTCGCGTAGCCGAACCTCGATGCCGCGTCAGAGGTCGGGCGCAATTTTCCCATTTCGGCCCGACGATTGACACCGGAACGGGGGAGACTTGCGGGGAATAGGGTCGGGGGGTGCGAATCGCCACGTGGAACGTCAACTCGATAGGTGCTCGAATCGAGCGGGTCGTCGACTGGCTCGAAACCGCGCAGCCGGACGTGGTGGCGCTGCAGGAACTCAAGTGCACAACCGCAGCGTTTCCGGAAATGCCGATCCAGGCGCTCGGTTATGAGGTGGTCGCGCATGGCAATGGCCGCTGGAATGGTGTGGCGATCCTCAGTCGAGTCGGTCTGTCCGATGTCACCTTGGATCTCACTGATCAACCGGCCTACGACGACGTCATCGAAACACGCGCCGTCGGCGCCACGTGCAACGGCGTGCGCGTGTGGAGCCTGTACGTACCGAACGGGCGTGAACCCGACCACGCGCACTACGCCTACAAACTGCAGTGGCTGGCCGCACTCAAGGCCACAGCTGCAGCCGAACTCGCTGCGAACCCGGACTTGCCGTACGCGCTCACCGGAGACTTCAACGTTGCCCCGCGCGATGAGGACGTATGGGACATCTCGTTGTTCGCCGACTCCACGCACGTGACCCCGGCGGAGCGTTCGGCATTGGCGGACGTGCAGTCGATCGGGCTTTCCGAAGTGATGCCCCGCGCACTCAAGGGCGAGCCATTCACCTTCTGGGACTACCGCAACGGCGCCTTCCACAAGGGCTGGGGCATGCGCATCGACCTGGTGCTCGGGAACACACCTTTCATGAGCGCGGTGAGCGATGCCTACGTGGACCGCGAGGCGCGGAAGGGCAAAGGCGCTTCCGACCACGCGCCGGTGGTCGTCGATCTGAACATCTCCTGACACGCTAGGCCCGTGCCCCTCACCGTTCGCACCATCAGCGCGGACCAGCACGCGCGTTGGTTGCGGTCGCGGCCTTCGGTGTCCTTCCTGCAGCTGCCCACCTGGGCGGATGTCAAGGTCGGTTGGCGCGGGGAGTCAGTGGGCTGGTTCGACGGGGATCGACAGGTAGGCGCGGCGTTGATCCTGCATCGGCCGGTGCCGAAGGTTCGTCGTCGTTCTTTGGCGTATATCCCCGAGGGTCCCGTGCTCGACTGGGAATCGTCGTCGCGCCCCATCAGCGAGTGGTTGGCGCCGCTACTCGAGCACTGCAAATCCGTGGGTGCTTTCCAGGTGAAGATGGGCCCACCGGTTGCGTCACGCAGATGGGATGCCGAGACGGTCAAGAAGGCGCTGGCCGACGCTGAGTCCGGTGCGTGGAACGCCGCATGCGATTTGGGCCACGTCACTGCTGACTGGCACTCCACATCCGCAAGCGCCTTGACCGATGCACTGCGCGCTGGTGGCTGGCAGCAGGAAGCAAGTGCCGGCGCTGGATTCGGTGACGTGCAACCGCGTTACGTGTACTGCATACCGCTGGCTGATCGTTCGCTCGACGATGTGTTCGCGGGCTTCAATCAGCAGTGGCGGCGCAATGTTCGCAAGGCGGAGAAGTCCGGTGTCCGCACCCGTCTGGGAATGCGCGAGGACCTCGCCGACTTCCACCGCGTGTACGTCGAAACCACCGAGCGTGACAGGTTCACTCCGCGCGGCCAGGTGTATTTCGAGCGCATGTGGGACGCACTCAACAAGGACAACGACGACTACCACGAGATGACCTTGCATATCGCCGAGCACGACGGCCACGTTGCCGCCGCGACGATCATGATCCGCGTGGGCGATCACGCTTGGTATTCCTATGGGGCCTCCACCACTGCCGATCGCGATGTTCGTCCGTCGAACGCGTTGCAGTGGCAGATGATCACCCGCGCGCATGAGATGGGCTGCTCGGTCTACGACCTTCGCGGCATCTCTGCGACCCTAGATCCGAGCAACCACCTGATCGGCCTGGTGCGTTTCAAGGTGGGCAGTGGTGGCTACGCGCAGGAGTACGTGGGCGAGTGGGACTACGCGTTGCGTCCGGTATGGGCGCGCGCATTCGCCACCTACCAGAGTCGCGGTAGCAAGTAGAGGACAATCGCTTTCGATGAGTTTCGTGCTGCGCGTCAATGGGCCTCGCTGGCGTGATCACCAGCGTTCGGTGGTCGATGCTGTGGTTCGCGCGTCCGGGAGCGCACCAGTTCCGGTGATCAAGGGCAACGGGTACGGCTTCGGGCCTGTGGAACTGTCCGCACAAGCCCAACAACTGGGGGCGGACACCGTTGCCGTCGGCACGGTCTTCGAGGTCGACGACGTAGCCGCGGCAACCACCGCCGACGTCATCGTCCTCGAACCATTCGCGCAAGCCGATGCCATCGCATCCGCGGCTTGGTGGCAGCTCGGCGAGAAACTGCACGCCGGCCGTGTGATCCGAACGGTCGCCTCCATCGACGCACTTCGGTCCTTGGCCGAGGGACCGGGATCGGTGCGGGTGATCCTGGAAGCCCACACCTCCATGCACCGCTTCGGCTTCAGCGAGTCCGGGCTCCTCGAGGCATTGCAGGACACCGAGATCCGCACCGCTATGGAACGCGGTCGGGTTCTGGTCGAGGGCCTGGCGATCCACATGCCGATCTCCCAGCCTGCCGACGACGTCCCACCGCCGGGAGTACGCGAGGGCAGCGCGAAGGCTCGCGAGGTGATGCGCTGGGCCGGGCTGTGGCAAACCGAAACAGCCGTGTGGCCAGGACACAACGCACCCGCGAACACGATCTGGGTCTCCCACCTGGACGACACCGAACTCGCAGTCGTCCGCGCGAGTCTGGGCGAGGCGACGCTTCGACTTCGCACCGGAACCAGGCTCTGGCTCGGCGATCGCGGCGCACTGCGAGCGGTGGGAACGGTGTTGGCCGTGCACCCGCTCGTCTCCGGAACGCACGTGGGTTACCGCCAACGCAG
>CAZQRR010000201.1:0-3411 GCA_964595675.1 uncultured Rubrivirga sp.
CGTCGGCATCATCGTCACCCGCGAAGGTGTACCGAAGATCAAGAACACACTCGTCAGCGTCCTCGGGCTGGGCCAGGCACTTCCGGCCTACGGCTTGATCATGCTGTTCTTCGTGTGGCCGGGACAAGGTGCCACGACGGTGATCATCGCGCTAGCGACCTTCGCGTTGCTCCCGGTGCTGCGCAACACGATCGTGGGTTTGGAGCAGGTGGACACATCCGTCATCGAAGCCGGTAAGGGAATGGGAATGACCGGCTGGCAACGACTGCTCAAGATCGACCTCCCGCTGTCCGTTCCGGTGATCATGGCCGGGATTCGCGCTGCCACCGTCATCAACGTCGGTATGGCGGCTCTCGCCTTCTTGATCGGCGGTGGTGGACCGGGCGAAACCATCAACGCGGGCCTGAAGCTGAACCGCCCGACTGCGATATTCGTCGGTGCAGTACTCGTCGCTTTAGTGGCTCTGGCCTTCGACTTCATCGGTGGACTTGCGCAGCGCTACCTGCGCCCGAAGGGCGTCTAGTCGCACCGCCTAGGCCTACCCTCGGAACATGGCCGAACCCCAGCAGGACGTTGACTACCGGTTCCTGCTCGCGAATGAGCGGACCTTCCTGGCATGGATGCGCACCGCGCTTGCCCTCATCGCGGGTGGTGTGGCACTCGACCAATTCGTGCAGGTGGCAGGTGCCCGTGAACTCGTCGCGTTCCTTGGCATCTTCGCCATCGTCCTTGGCGGGATCGTGGCGATTCTGGGCATCGTCCAGTGGCGCCGAGCCGATCGTGCGATGCGCAGTGGGACTCGGATGAATTCATCGGTGACGGTGATGGTCATCGGAGCGTTGTTTGCCGTCTTCGCCCTGGCCATCGGTCTACTTCTCACGTTCGGCTGATCACGCGAATGAGCGACGCCGCTTTCGATGACCCAGCCGGGCGCACCCGATTCGCGTGGGCTCGCACACTCATGGTCACCCTCATCGCGTCGCTGGTTGTCGAAAGACTCCTATTCGCTAATCGCCCGTGGAGTGGGGTCGTCTTGATCGCCCCCGTTGTGGTCATGGGAGTACTCACGGTGCTGCGCTCTCGTCCGCTGAGGCGGGATCCGCAAGGCTTCACCGGGGTATTCCCTGCCGTGGTTCTCGCCTGCGTCCTCGCGATCGGTGTCACCGCACTTCTCGGCGTTGCTGAATCGTTATGAAATAGGGGGATTTTCCAGGCTTTTCCAGATGCCAGCCGGGCACCGGCGTCATATGTTCTCCCCTACAACATATTGGAGGGGGAGCATGGACCTCACGCCAACTCCGGAACACAAATTCGCCTTCGGCCTGTGGACGATCGGACATCCCGGTCGCGACCCGTTCGGTGAAGCAACGCGTCCACCCATCCCCACTGCCGACTTCCTGCGTGGGTTGGCCGACATCGGCGCGTGGGGCGTCAGTTTCCACGACGACGACCTCATGACGAGCGGAGCCCCGGAGTCGCAACGGCGGGCCGAACTCGACGCGTTCAAGAAGGCCCTCGAAGAAACGGGCATCGTTTGCTCGATGGCCACGACCAACCTGTTCTGGCACCCGGTCTTCAAAGATGGCGCATTCACTTCCAACAGCCGCGACGTCCGCCGATATGCGCTTGCCAAGACCGTGCGAAATATCGACGTCGCCGCCGAGCTTGGGGCGCCGACCTATGTTTTCTGGGGTGGTCGCGAGGGTGTCGAGTCGGCTGCCAGTAAGAACCCTGGCGATGCGCTCGAGCGGTACCGCGAGGCGTTGAACTTCCTGACCCACTACGTCAAGGAGAAGGGCTACAACCTGCGGTTCGCGATCGAACCGAAGCCCAACGAGCCACGTGGCGACACCTTCCTCCCGACGGTCGGTCACGCGATGGCGTTCATCGAAACGCTGGAATTCCCCGACATGGTGGGCCTGAATCCCGAGGTCGCGCACGAGACCATGGCCGGGCTGTCCTTCTATCAAGGCGTGGCGCAGGCATTGTGGCAAGACAAGCTCTTCCACATCGATCTCAATGATCAGAAGATCGGTCGCTTCGACCAGGACTTGCGCTTCGGATCCGAGGGCATCAAGGACGACTTCATGTTGGTTCGCCTTCTCGAGACCTCCGGCTATGCCGGACCGAAGCATTTCGATGCACGCCCCTACCGAAACGAGTGGGGCGATGGGATCTGGGATTTCGCCAGAGGGTGCATGCGCACCTATCTGGCGTTTGCCGAGAAGGCCAAGGCCTTCGACGCTGATAGGCGGGTTCAGGAAGCACTGGCGAACGCCCGTGTCCCCGAACTCGCGCAGCCCACTGTCGGTGACTTCTCACAGCAGTCATTGCAGGGGCTACTCGATGAGCAATTCGATCCTGCGGCCATGGCTGAACGCAGCTACGCCAACGAAGCGCTCGACCAACTCGTCATCGATCACATCCTCGGCATCGCGGATCAAGGTCGCTGACGAATCCACCTCTAACCGACGCAGATGATCTGCGGGGGAAGGAAGTACCACTACATGTCAAAGAAACTGTATGGAGTTGCAGCGGGAATCGCTGCCGCAGCACTCGTGCTGTCCGCGTGCAGCTCGGGCGACTCCGCATCCGAGGAGACCGCGGCCGAGACCACCGCCGCTGAGACTGCTGCCGAAGAGGTAGCGGAAGAGGCAGTAGAGGAGGCCGTAGAGGCTGGCGCGAGTGGCAAGGGCTGCGTGATCCTGCCCGACAGCCAGTCGTCGGATCGCTGGGAGAACCAGGACCGTCCTGCCATCCAGGCCGCCCTCGAGGGCGCTGGGTTCGAGACGGATATCCAGAATGCTCAGGGCGATACCAATCAGTACCTGACGATCGGTGATCAGATGCTCGCCGGCGGTTGCGGTGTGATGATCCTGGTCGACCTCAACGGCTCCGGCGCCACGGTGGCGGAGAAGGCGAAGGCTCAGGGCATCCCTGTCATCGCCTATGACCGTCCGTTTGCCCCGGCTGACTACTACGTGTCGTTCGACAACGTTCGCGTCGGTCAGTTGCAGGGCGAGGGCTTGCTGAAGTGTCTCGCCGATAACGGTGTCGACGCTGCCGCGGCTCAGGTCGTCTTCTTGAACGGCTCGCCCACCGATGGCAACGCCGCGATGTTCAAGGAGGGCTACGAGACCACCCTCGCTGCGGCTGGCATCAAGCCCGTCAAGGACGAATCCGTTCCGGACTGGGATAACCAGCAGGGCGGCGTCATCTACGAGCAGATGTTCACCGACCTCGGTGGCAGCATCGACGGCATCTTGGCCGCTAATGACGGCCTCGGTGGCGCGGCGATCGCAGTCAACGACAAGAACGGCGTGACCATCCCCACCACGGGTCAGGATGCCACGCTGTCGGGTCTGCAGAACGTCCTGCTCGGCAAGCAGTGCATGTCGGTGTTCAAGAACA
>CAZQRR010000202.1:0-3380 GCA_964595675.1 uncultured Rubrivirga sp.
CAATGCGACGGCATTCGCCGTCGTTTCGTATGTCCAAGGAGAACTGCATGAAGCGCACTATGGCTCTCAAGGCCGTCGCTGTGCTCGGCGCTGCTTCCCTCGCCCTCGCTGCCTGTGGCGGCGGGGATGATGAGGCGACGTCGGCCGAGACGACCGCTGAGGAGACAGTGGCTGAGGAAACCGCTGCGGAGGAAACCGTAGAGGAAACCGCTGCTGAAGAAGAAGTAACTTGCGCGAACGACACCCTGATCGTGGGCTCGCTGCTCCCGGCCACGGGTGACCTCGCGTTCCTCGGGCCGCCGGAGTTCGCCGGCGTCGACAAGGCCCTGATCGAGATCAATGATGGCGGCGGTGTGCTCGGTAGCGCCGTTACCTACATTGAGGGCGACTCGGGCGACACCACCACCGACATCGCAAGCCAGACGGTCGACTCGCAGCTCGCTCAGGGCGTGCAGGCGATCATCGGCGCTGCATCCTCCGGTGTGTCGCTGACCGTCATCGACAAGATCACGTCCAACGGCGTTGTTCAGATGTCCCCGGCCAACACGGCCCCGGCTCTGACCACCTACCCGGACAACGGTCTGTACTTCCGCGTGTCGCCGTCTGACGTGCTCCAGGGCGCAGTCATCGCGGCCGACGCGATCGATAGCGGCATCGAGTCGATGGCCGTTATCGCTCGTCAGGATCCGTACGGCGAGGGCCTGAAGGACGCTGTGGTCAAGGACTTCAGCGCCGCTGGTGGCACCATCACCGCTGATCTGCTCTACGACCCCGCAGCACCGTCCTTCGAGGCCGAGGTTGCTGAGATCGTGGCGAGCGGCCCGCAGGCCGTGACCGTGATCGGCTTCGAGGAGACCACCAAGCTCCTGCAGGAAATGATCAAGCAGGGCGCAGGCCCGCAGGACATCCAGCTCTTCCTGGTGGACGGCAACATCTCGACCACCGCGTATGAGGATTTCCCTGCCGGCACCATGGTGGGCGTCAAGGCGACCGTGCCTTCGGGCGAGGCTGACCTCACGGCGTTCAACGAGAGCCTGCTCGAGGTCGATCCCGACCTCACGGACTTCGCCTACGGCGCACAGTCCTACGACGCCATGATGCTCATCGCACTGGCCGCTCAGGCTGCCGGCTGTGGCGACGGCGTGGCTATCGCCGAGTTCCTGCCCCAGGTTGCAGGCAACGGTGGCGAGCAGTGCTCCACATGGGCTGATTGCGTTGCCCTGCTTGAGGCTGGCTCCGACATCGACTTCCAGGGCGTTACTGGCCCGGTCGATTTCAACGAGTACGGCGATCTGGCTCAGGGCACGATCTCGGTGAACGAGTACACCTCCAACACCGAGTTCGCAGAGATCGGCAAGGTCACCGCGGACGTGCCGCTGCCGTAAGGCACGCACCCCGCTAGACGATTGGGGCCCTGCTTCCTCCGGGAGGCAGGGCCCCACCCCTTTTCGCCGCCCCCCTCTCTTACGTCGAAAGGGCACTCCCACCACGTCGAAAGGGCACTGGTTGCCCTTATCCACAGATCCGAGTGACACCTACCCAGAGTCGTCGTCATGCTCTTGGGTGGAATCCGTGTTCGAAGAGCTTGAAGTCGCGCCCTGGTTCAGCCACGAAGATGCTGTGCCACAGGGACATGTGGGGGAACTCAAACCCGGACATGTTGTCGTCGGCATTACTGCCGCCAAACTCTGGGGATTGCCAATCCCGCCGTCCGAAGACTTGATGGGTCGCTCAGTGGCCATTGCGGAAATGGAGCATGAAGGTCGTCGGTCCCGCGGACGCGGTGTAACCGGACACCGGTTGCTAATGCCGCGAGATCATGTCACGACTGTTCAAGGTGTGCAGGTGACATCGGTGGCAAGAACCTGGGTGGACTGTGCCGCGCTGATGAATGAGGACCATCTGTTGGCCATGGGGGATTGCGCACTCGAAAGGGAGCTTCTCGACCCTCATCACTTGGAAGTCGTCATGCGCTGGGCAGAAGGTCGACGAGGCATCCGTCGAGCCAGACGAGTTGCACCGCTCGTGCGACCGGGAGTTGAGTCTCCTCAGGAGTCACGGCTTCGTTGGGTAATCCTCAGTCACGGTTTGCCAGAACCGGAGATCAATCCGTGGATCGTTGTTCGTGGACAGCGATTGGCTCGCCTGGATCTGGCTTACACCTCGTTGAGGATCGGCGTTGAGTACGACGGAGACTGGCATGCGACGACTCAGCAGCATGACCACAGGCGTCGGCTGATACTGGCGCAGAACGGGTGGGCGGTTGTCGTTGCGCATAAGGAGGATCTCGATTCGCCAGGGAGGTTACTGAGACGGGTACGGCAACTTATTCAGGACCGCCGCGCATCCAAGTGTCGTCGTTGGTGACGGCTGGCGCAGCGAGAAGCCGCTATGCCCTTTCGACGCGCCCGAAGTGCCCTTTCGACGCAAAAGCAGGGGGTTAGGCCTTGGCGAGGGTGCCGAGGTAGAGCTCGACAACCTTGGGGTCGTTCGCCAAATCCCTGCCAGTGCCGGTATAGGCGTTTTTGCCCTGGTCCAGGACGTAGCCGCGGTCCACGATCTGTAGGCAGCGTCGGGCGTTTTGCTCAACGATGATCACAGTCACACCGGTCTTGTTGATCTCGCGTACCCGGACGAACACCTCGTCCTGCAAGGCGGGGGACAGGCCCGCACTGGGCTCGTCGAGCAGCAGGACGCTCGGCTCCATCATGAGGGCCCGGCCCATCGCCACCATCTGCCGCTCGCCACCGGAGAGCGATCCGGCCCGCTGCTTGCGGCGCTCACCCAGGGTGGGGAACAGATCCACGACCTTGTCGAAGCGCTCGCTGAAGGTCTTGGGGCTTTGGAATGCTCCCATCTCCATGTTCTCTTCGATGGTGAGCGAAGGAAAGACGTTGTTGGTCTGAGGGACGAACCCCACACCACGGCGGACGAGTTGGTCGGCGCGAAGGTTGGTGATGTCCTCATCGCGCAGGAGCACCGCGCCCTCGTTGATGTGGACGAGGCCGAAGATCGCCTTGAGCAGCGTGGACTTGCCGGCTCCGTTGGGGCCGATGATGCCGACGAGCTCCCCGTCCTTGGCGTACAGATCAGCGCCATTGAGGATGTTCACTCCGGGGAAGTAGCCGGCGAAGAGCTGATCGGCGCGCACGAGCGCGCCGAGTGCCTCGGATTTGTGGATCTGCTCCGGGCTTGCCGGGTGGCCGGTGGCGAGTTGGTCGGCGTTGACGTCGAGTTCGGTCTCGAACTCGTGGGGATCGTTGGGATCGCCGGGGTTCGGCAGATCCGAGGGCTCGGTGTAGTTCATCGGGCACCGTCCTCAGTGAGTGCCTCACCGGACTCGGTGAGGTTGGAATCGTGATGGGCTCCCAGGTAGGCGT
>CAZQRR010000203.1:0-3377 GCA_964595675.1 uncultured Rubrivirga sp.
CTCGATTGGATCTTGATCATCGCCGCGCTCGGCGCTTCACTCATGGGTTCGGTGCTCGTGTGGTCGGCGAGCCGGGCCGATCTCGCAGCCGAGGGTGATCCGCAGTCGTATTTGAAGCGCCACCTGATGAACCTCGGGGTCGCTCTCGTACTCGGCGTGATCGCCACGCGGATCAACTACCGATGGTTGCGCGCCTACACACCTGTTGTCTACGTGGCATCGATGCTGTTGCTGCTGGTCCCATTCATCCCCGGCCTGGGCGTCACGATCGCCGGTGCGCGGGCGTGGATCGATGTGCCACTTGGTATGACGATCCAACCGTCGGAGTTCGCGAAGATCACCGTCATCTTGATGATGGCGGCCCTGCTGGCCGAACCCCGCGACATCGAGCAGGAACCCAGCGGTCGAGACGTTCTCTTGGCGCTTGGGGTCGCGGCTATCCCGACGACGATCATCTTGGTGCAAAACGACACCGGCACCGTCTTGATCATGGGTGCGGTGGTGATCTCGATCATCGCGGTGGCCGGGGTGCGAACCCGCTGGCTCGTCGGCCTGATCGGTGGTGCCGTCTTGGGTATCTTGGCAGCCATCCAGTTGGGATTGCTCCGTGAGTACCAGGTGGATCGTTTGACGTCGTTCATCAATCCCGACGCCGATCTCAGTGCAAGTGCCTACAACGCCAACCAAGCACGGATCGCCATCGGCGGGGGTGGCCTCGATGGATACGGGCTCTTCCAGGGCCCACAGACCCAAGGCAACTTCGTTCCGGTGAACGAAAGCGATTTCATCTTCACCGTGGTGGGGGAGGAGTTCGGCTTCGTCGGCTCTGCCTTGCTGATCTTCCTACTGGCGGTGATCTTGTTCCGGGCCGTTGCGATCGCGTGGAAGGCCGACGACTTGTACGGCCGATTGGTAGCTACCGGTGTAGCCGCATGGTTGGGCTTCCAGATGTTCGAGAACATCGGCATGACACTCGGCATCATGCCCATCACCGGCATCCCGCTGCCGTTCGTTTCCGCAGGCGGAACCTCGATGATGGCGACTTGGATTGCCATCGGGCTTCTGCAGACCGTTCGTTTGCATTCGCTGGCCGTGTTCCGCTCCCAGGTCTGATCCTCGCTACCCTGCGAACATGAGCACTCCGGTCGCCGAGCGCCCTCAGGCTGCGTTGAGTAACGAATCCTCCGACCTACGCGAGGAGCGTCGCGCCGGCCGAGCGAAGGGTGCATCGCACTTCGATCGCCTCGAGCCGCTGCTCGCTCGCATCACCAAGCCCATCCAGTACGTGGGTGGTGAGGTCAATTCGGTCGTCAAGGATTGGCATGGCGCACAGGTGCACTGGGCGTTGATGTACCCCGATGCCTACGAAGTGGGCGCACCGAATCAGGGCATCCAGATCCTCTACGAAGTACTCAACGAGCGCGACGACCTGTTGGCCGAGCGTTGTTATGCGGTATGGCCCGATCTCGAGGCATTGATGCGCGAAGCCGGCGTTCCACAGTTCACCGTCGATGGACATCGCGCGGTCGGCGACTTCGATGTGCTCGGCGTCTCCTTCTCCACGGAGTTGGGCTACACCAACATGCTCACGGCACTCGACCTGGCAGGGATCCCGCTGCACGCCACCGATCGGCACGGGGATACACCACTCGTGATCGCCGGTGGTCACGCCGCCTTCAACCCCGAACCCATCTCGGACTTCCTCGACGCCGCAGTCCTCGGTGATGGTGAGGAAGCCGTGCTGCTGATCTCCGAGGTGATCAAGCGGTGGAGGGCCGAGGGGTGTCCCGAAGGTCGCGACGGTCTGTTGTTGCGTCTGGCGCAGACCGGATCGGTGTACGTGCCACGGTTCTACGACGTGCAGTACCTGTCCGATGGACGAATCCACAAGGTGGCACCGACCCGCGCCGACGTCCCCTGGCGGGTCAGCAAGCACACCTTGATGGACCTCGATGAGTGGTCCTACCCCAAGAAGCCCCTCGTCCCGCTCGCGGAGACCGTGCACGAGCGGATGAGTGTGGAGATCTTCCGCGGCTGCACGCGAGGATGTCGCTTCTGTCAGGCCGGGATGATCACCCGTCCGGTTCGCGAGCGGTCCATCACCGGGGTCGCGGAGATCGTCGAGCGAGGTTTGCAGGCAACCGGTTTCGAGGAGGTCGGTCTGCTCTCCTTGTCCAGTGCCGATCACTCGGAGATCGCAGACATCGCCCGCAACCTCGCCGATCGCTACGAGGATTCGCAGACGTCGTTATCCCTGCCGAGTACCCGCGTCGATGCGTTCAACGTCGATCTGGCGAATGAACTCTCCCGCAATGGCCGCCGCAGCGGTCTGACCTTCGCCCCCGAGGGGGGCAGTGAGCGCATGCGGAAGGTGATCAACAAGCTCGTCACCGAAGAGGATCTCATTCGCACCGTCACCACCGCGTATGCAGCGGGCTGGCGTCACGTGAAGTTGTACTTCATGTGCGGGCTACCCACGGAAACCGACGACGACGTCCTGCAGATCGCAACCTTGGCCAAGGAAGTGATCAAGGCAGGGCGCGAAGTGTCAGGTCGACGCGACATCAAATGCACGGTGAGTATCGGGGGATTCGTTCCTAAGCCGCACACCCCGTTCCAGTGGGCCGCGCAACTCGATCACGAGAGCACCGATGCGCGTTTGGCCAAGCTCAAGGACGCCATTCGTGCCGATCGTGAGTACGGCAAGGCGATCGGATTGCGCTATCACGATGGCAAGCCAGGCATCGTGGAAGGGCTTCTCTCGCGCGGGGATCGTCGCGTTGGTCGCGTGATCGAACAGGCCTGGCGCGACGGTGCGCGGTTCGACGGATGGAGCGAGCACTTCTCCTTCGATCGGTGGATGGCTAGTGCGGATGCGGCACTGCGCGATGAGGTTGTGGATGTCGATTGGTTCACCACTCGTGAACGCGACCGGAACGAGGTGCTGCCCTGGGAGCACTTGGACTCCGGCCTGGACACCGAATGGCTGTGGGATGACTGGCAGGACGCCCTCGACGAAGTCGCGGTGGAGGACTGTCGTTGGACCCCGTGCTTCGACTGCGGCGTGTGCGATCAGATGGGTACGCAGATCCAGATCGGCCCCACGGGTGTCACGGATCTACCGATGCCGAGTCTTCCGACGCGCGTCGGTTAACCGCTTTGGCCTCCAGGCGTCCGCCCGAACGCGATATCGCACCGGTAGCACAACGCATCCGGTTGCGTTACGCGCGCCGGGGCAGGTTGCGCTTCTCCAGCCATCGCGACTTCCAACGCGCACTCGAACGTGCCATCCGACGGGCGGGACTGCCCATCGCGTACAGCGCCGGCTTCTCCCCGCACCCCAAGATCTCCTACGCGAACTCCGCGCCCACCGGCGC
>CAZQRR010000204.1:0-3371 GCA_964595675.1 uncultured Rubrivirga sp.
TGTCCAAGGCGCGCGTTGCGATCCTCTTCGGTGGGCGAAGCAGCGAACACTCGATCTCGTGTATCAGCGCAGCTTCGGTCTGGGAGAGTCTGGACGCCGCCGGCTACAGCGTGCTGCCCGTGGCACTCACCACCACATCCGGCATGGTTCTCTTCGAGGGATCACCTGCGGATCTGCGCGCCACGGCCATGCCGGTTATCGCAGCGGGAGGGTCAACTGTTGTGATCCCCGCGGATCCATCGCGAAGCGGATTCCTCGTCGACGATGAATTCGAACCGGTAGATGTCGTCTTCCCGGTACTGCACGGGCCGTGGGGTGAGGATGGAACCATCCAAGGCCTGCTCGAACTCGCCGGGTTGCCGTACGTCGGTTCTGGAGTCTTGGCCTCTGCCCTATGCATGGACAAACTCACGTTGAAGACGGTCCTTCGCGCTGCCGGAATCGCGGTGACCGATTGGGTGAGTGTGGACGCGTCATCATGGGCCACCGACTCTGGTCGGGACACGTTGTGGGCCGATATCCAACAGCTCGGTCCAGTGGTGTTCGTGAAGCCGTCGCGAGCGGGCTCCTCGATGGGAATCAGTCGGGTCGATCTGCGTACGGACGGATTCGAATCCGTCGAGGCGGCCATCGAGCTTGCCCGCGAGCACGACCCTCGCGTGTTGGTCGAAGCAGCGGTCGTGGGTGCACGGGAGATCGAGTGCGGTATCCGCCAGCTTGTCGATGGCACTGTGGAATCGAGTGTGTGTGCGGAGATCATCCTTCGGGAAGGCTTCGACTTCTACGACTTCGACGCCAAGTACGTGGCGAACGGGGCCGAGTTGGTGGTACCGGCTGATCTGTCTGCGAAGCTCACGAAGGTGATCACCGAGATGGCGATGCGTTCCTTCGCCGAGGCGGGTTGTGAGGGATTGGCTCGGGTCGACTTCTTCGTCGATGGCGAGGAAGTAGTCGTAAGCGAGCTGAACACCATGCCCGGCTTCACTGCGATCTCCATGTTTCCGCGGATGTGGCAAGAAAGTGGTGTGGACTACCCCGAGTTGGTGCAAGGTCTAGTCGAGCAGGCACTGCACCGAGGCGCCGGTCTTCGGTGAGAGCTATCAGTCCTACGCAGCGAGGGCACGCAGGCCGGCGATGACGAACGCCGTGGCCGCCGTCGTCTCGCGGAATATGTCCTGACCGGGTTCGATCCGTCGGGCTGCGGCTTCCACCACTCCTTGGACGTATCGCGTCGCCAGGTCCACGTCGGGCACACCTAGGTCACGGACAGCCGAACTCAGTGGTGCTGCCAGCGTGGCGTGCAAGTCGGTGAGTTGGCGTCGGACGTGAGAGGGCAATGTTTCGGCACTGAGCAGGACCAGTAAGCCGTGACTGCCGTCCTTGATCAACTCGAGTGACACACGTACGTACGTGGCGACCTTGTCCTCGGGATCCACCGCTGCAGCCAGGGCCCCCTCCACCTCCGCCGTCCAGATGGACATGCGTTCACCGAGTACGGCGGCAAGGAGGTCCTCGGTGGAGGCGAAGTATTCGTAGACAGCCGTCCGTGACAGCCCTGCGCGCGCGGCAACGGCGGTCATGGTCACAGCTCTCGGACCTCCGGCGAGAACGAGTTCGTGTCCGGCGGCTAGCAGGGACGCGCGACGCTGGTCGCGGTGTTCAGCGATGGTGGGTGCTTCGATTCGGGGCACCTAAGGATCATGGCACAGATAGCGATGGCGTGAGTTCGGCCACTGCGTCCACCTCGGGACGGTACTCGGCCGGGACTCGCACCTGGAGGGTCGGCTCCCAGCCGAACGTGGTGAAGATGGTTCCTGCATCCGATTGCACGGCCACCCAATCGACACCATCGACGGTGATCACTTGGGCATCGGGAGGAGTTGAGTCATCGACCCCGCACGCGAGCACGATCGGCGGGTCACCCCAGGCGATGGCTGCAGCATCCCGTGGAGTCGTCTCGCGTTGCAGTTCTCCGAGCAACCGGATGGGAGTATCGGACAGGATCTCCTCGCACCGCGATGTCATGGATGGTGCCTGCACCGAAACGGGAGCCGAACACGCGGCCATGGCCATACCTGCGGTGATGACACTCGCAACGCATCGAACGACGTAGGCTGACGCGACCACTCAGCGAGCGTACTTCGAAGGCGGGATCATGGCGGATGAGCGGACACTGCGCGACATCGGTGAATTCGCACTGATCGATCGATTGGTTGCAGACGTCCCGCAACTGGAGTCCATCGAAGTCGGGCAAGGTGACGACGCTGCAGTTCTCACGTGTGCTGATGGCCGCGTGGTGGCGTGTGTGGACGTACTCGTCGAAGGACGACATTTCCGCCGCGATTGGTCGTCGGCGATCGATATCGGCCGGCGAGCGGCTGCGGCGAGTTTGTCGGACATAAACGCGATGGGTGCCGTTGCTTCGGCCCTGCTGGTCGGGGTGGTGGCCCCCGGCGACCTCCCCGCCACGTGGTTGATCGAGGCGGCCGCGGGCCTGAAGGAGGAGGCAGCAAGCGCCGGAGCGGTCCTGGTGGGGGGTGATACGACCGAGGGCGACGCCATCGTGTTCTCGGTCACGGCCCTGGGATCACTGGAAGGCCGCCCGGCCATCACCCGAGGCGGCGCCCAGCCCGGTGATGTCGTGGCGGTGTGCGGCCGGTTGGGGTGGGCTGCGGCTGGCCTCGCCGTTTTGGGAAGGGGCTTTCGCTCACCGAAGTTGCTCGTCGATGCCCATAGATTTCCGCAGATCGATTACACGGCCGGACCCCGCGCTGCGTCGGCAGGTGCCACTGCGATGATCGATGTGAGCGATGGTCTGATTGCCGACCTCGGCCACATCGCCGTGGCTTCAGGTGTTGCGATCGACATCGATGCGCAGACTCTGGAGATCCCCGAGCCGTTGCAGGCAGCGGCGGCGGCCTACAACGTGGATCCGCGGACCTGGATGCTGACCGGGGGAGACGATCACGCGCTCGTCGCGTGCCTACCGGCGAAGAAGAAGGTGCCGAAAGGTTTCACGGTGATCGGGATGGTGAGTGATCTGGCGGAGAATTCCTCACCAGCGGTTACGGTGGATGGCTCGGTGCTGGAAGGCGCGTCGGGTTTCACGCATTTCGCGTAACCCGACGATGTAACCCGAGTATGTAACCCGAGAATGTGACCCGAGAATGTGACCCGAGCTTTACGCGACTAGGCGCGGGTGACCTTGCCCGCCTTGATGCACGAAGTGCACACGTTCATCCGCTTGGGCGTGGCACCCACCAGGGTGCGCACGCGCTGGATGTTCGGGTTCCAGCGGCGCTTGGTGCGCCGGTGAGAGTGCGAGATGTTGTGCCCGAAGCCGGGTCCCTTGCCGCAGACGTCGCAGGTGG
>CAZQRR010000205.1:0-3365 GCA_964595675.1 uncultured Rubrivirga sp.
GTGGTTCTCGGCAACGCTTTCGGAATCCCGGGGATCACCGTCGACACGCATTTCGGGCGACTCGCTCGCCGATTCGGCTGGACCACCCAGAAGAACCCGGACAAGGTCGAGGCCGATGTCGCGGCATTGTTTCCGGAGAAGGACTACACGATGCTCTCCCACTACGTGGTGTGGCATGGCAGGCGGGTATGTCATGCACGTAAGCCCGCATGTGGAGCCTGTTCCGTCGCAACGCTGTGCCCGAGTTTCGGGGAAGGGCCCACGGACCCGCTCGAGGCGCAGGCTCTGGTGCGCACCGAGGGGAGGGCATGATGGATCGCATCATGATCCGTCGCATGCGAAGTCTGGGGCTTATCGCCGTTGGCGCGCTGCTCGTCGGTGCGTGCTCTCAAGGTGTGGCCGTCGAGAACAGCCCAGCGCAAGAAGCGCTCCAGGCCAGTGATTCGAGCATGGCAACTCCAACAACCACGCCCAAGGATCCGGCGCTTGCTCCGCTGATCGACAAGGCAGCCTTGGACCCGTGCCCACCGGGCGTGGACAATCCCGATGCCGCCATCCCGGGTCTGCCATCCGTCACGTACCGATGCCTGGGCCATGGTCCGGATGTCGATCTCTCGAGCTTGCGGGGCAAACCGTTGGTGCTGAACGTGTGGGCTTCGTGGTGTCCACCGTGCATCGCGGAAATGCCGATCTTGACCTCGGCCGCAGCAGACCTGCGAGGCGAGGTGCAGTTCCTCGGTGTGGACATCCAGGATCGAGACGCATCGGCACTGGAGATGCTCGCCGCATTCGGCGCCGACTTTCCGTCGGTCGTCGACGAGGCCGGTCAGATCCGCGGGCTGCTCGCCGTCTCGGGTCCTCCGGTCACCTTCTTCCTCAACGACAAGGGCGTGATCGTCGGCCGGCACGACGGCGCATTGCCGAGCACCGAGTACTTCAACGCGCTCCTCGATCAGTATCTCGGCGTCAGTCGATGACCTGGAGACGACACGGTCAACTCATCGACGTTCCCGATGCCGGTGGTTTCCGAGGTGATGGCCTTCCTGCATGGATGAAGCCATTGCTCGACGTGATTCCCTCCATGACCACCGACCAGGTCACCAGGTTCGCCCCCGTGGATGGTCGCGGTCGTCATGCAGCCGTATTGATCCTGTTCAGTGGGGATCGCGACATCGTCCTCATCGAACGTGCCCATGGCGACGCCGTCCACTCCGGGCAGCCGGCATTTCCCGGGGGTGCGGTGGAGACATTCGATTCCGACGTTCAGGCCGCAGCGCTGCGCGAGGCGAATGAGGAGATCGGCATCGCCCCAGCCGATGTGCGGATCCTTGGACTGCTGCCTGACCTCTGGGTGCCCGTGAGCGATTTCGTCGTCTCGCCCGTTCTGGCTTTCTCGGATGCGCAGGTGCCGATCGGAGTTCAGGACAGCGCCGAGGTCCGCCGGGTCGAGCGGGTTCCCGTCGATTCCCTCGTCGATCCGGAGAACCGATTCACCGTCGTCCACCCGTCGGGCTATCGGGGACCGGGTTTCGATGTGCAGCAGATGCTCGTGTGGGGCTTCACGGCCGGAGTTATCGACGCTCTGCTCGACAAGTCCGGTTGGTCAACGCCCTGGGACCGCTCCCGCGAGGTGAGGATCGAGCGGTGAACCTGGTCGATTGGCTGATGCTCGGGGCATTGATCATCTTCGCCTTGGTTGGTTGGCGACAAGGTTTCCTCACCGGAGCGTTGTCCTTCTTGGGATTCCTCGGTGGTGGGTTACTCGCCGTCCTGTGGCTGCCCGATCTCATCGAGAACGTGATCGCCTCCAGCATCGGACGCGTCGTCGCCGTTGCCGTGGGGGTCTTGGTCAGTGCACTCGTCGGGCAGACCCTGTTGGCGATGCTGGGTCGGCGGCTCCGTGATTTCCTCACATGGCAGCCGGTCAGAGTCGTGGACAACGCTGGCGGCGCCGCGTTGAACGTCGTCGCCCTCGCCCTCGTCGCCTGGGTGATCGCGAGCGTCGTGGCGTATCTGCCGAACAGCACCGTGACCAGACAGGTGAATGGATCGGTCGTCCTTCGCACCATGGATTCCCTGCTGCCGGACGCTGCCCGAAGTGCCTTCAACGGATTGGGCGACATCGTGGCGTCCACCGCAGCACCTCGAGTCTTCGCTGGACTCGCTCCGGTCCCAGGACCCGAAGTCGACGCGCCTGCGCCGGAGGCTGCGACCGAAGCAGTCGCGGTTATCCGTGATTCGACCGTTCGGGTCACCGGAACCGCTCCTGCGTGCGATTCGCTCGTGAGCGGATCGGGATTCGTGATCAGTTCGGAATTGATCGTGACGAACGCCCATGTGGTGGCCGGAGTGGAAGACCTCGTGGTTCGGGTTCGTCCCGGTGAATCGTCGTCACGCGCGTATGTCGTGTATTTCGATTCGGATACCGACATCGCACTCATCCGTACGCGTGGATTGCAAGCCAGGCCAGCTCGTCTAGCGCAGGGCGTCCTTGAGACCAACCAATCAGCGGTCATCGCAGGTTTCCCTCGCGGTGAGAGATTCACTGCTGAACCAGTACGCGTACGTGCTCGCGTGGATGCTCGAGGTGAATCCATTTACGGACAAGGTGGAGTCGAACGGGATGTGTACGTCCTACGCGGCTCGGTGGAGCAAGGGAACTCCGGCGGTCCACTGACCGATGAGTTCGGCGAGGTGCACGGAATGGTCTTCGCAGCAGGTCTCGATGAGCAGGATGCGGCTTATGCGCTGAGCGCCGACGAGATCAGATTCGCCCTCGAAGCTGCAGGTGCGGCCGATCAAGTGGTACCGAACGGTTCATGTGAGCTGCGTTAGGGATCGAAGTACCGCGTCGACATCCACGATCGTCGGTACCTCACCTTTGTCTCGGGCACCCTCGAGACGGTCACGGGCACGACTCGCGATACGTCGTTGACCGACTGCGTTGCCGCGCGCTCGTTGTGTTAGGGCTGCGCCCCATTGAGCCAACGCTTGCCACGAGTCTCGCTCGTCAGAGGGGCAGCACTTCCAACGTTGCTCGAAGATTTCGTGGGCATGGAAGGGAAGGTCGCGCTCGAGGAATTCGATGGCCTCGGTCCACGCATCCTCGCCGCTGATGTCCGCGCGGTCGGGAACCGTGGGATACGCGCGGGGATCGCCAGGATCGAGGGGACGACCGAGACGATCGCGCGGGCGATCACTTACCAATGGCTGATTGTCCCAGTGCCTGGGAGACCGCCTCCGACGTCGCCTTCCATTCTTTCTCGGCAACGTGCATGCCGGTGATCTTGTCGGCCCGGATCTTCGCGACCGCCGCAGCGATCACGGCAACCAGCAGCAGGATTCCCGTGACGATCAAGAATCCG
>CAZQRR010000206.1:0-3364 GCA_964595675.1 uncultured Rubrivirga sp.
TCGAGGTCCGCGACGTGCACCCGTCCCACTACGGCCGCATGTGCCCGATCGAGACCCCGGAAGGTCCGAACATCGGTTTGATCGGATCTCTCGCAACCTATGGGCGTATCAGCCCGTTCGGTTTCGTCGAGACCCCGTACCGCAAGGTCGTGAACGGCAAGGTCACCGACCAGGTGGACTACATGACCGCTGACGAAGAGGACCGCTTCGTCGTGGCGCAGGCCAATACGCCGATTTCCGACAACGGCACCATGACGGAGGACCGCGTCCTGGTTCGCCGCAAGGGCGGCGAGGTCGAGTACGTGAAGCCGACGGAAGTCGACTACATGGACGTGTCGCCGCGCCAGCTGTGGTCGGTCGCCACGGCGATGATCCCGTTCCTCGAACACGACGACGCCAACCGCGCGCTGATGGGTTCGAACATGCAGCGCCAGGCAGTGCCCTTGCTGCGCGCAGAGGCACCCCTGGTGGGGACCGGCATGGAGTTCCGTGCGGCCTACGACGCCGGCGACATGGTGCTAGCCACCAAGGCCGGCGTGGTGACCGAGGTCTCCGCCGATCTGATCACCATCGCAGAAGACGACGGCGACTACACGACCTACGCGCTGGACAAGTTCACGCGCTCGAACCAGGGCACGTGCATCAACCAACGTCCGATCGTCAAGGAAGGCGATCGCATTGAGGTCGGTCAGGTGCTGGCTGACGGTCCGTCCACCGATCTGGGTGAACTGGCCCTGGGCAAGAACCTGTTGGTTGCGTTCATGTCGTGGGAAGGCCACAACTACGAAGACGCCATCATCTTGTCCCAGCGTCTGGTGCAAGACGACGTCTTGTCGAGCATCCACATCGAAGAGCACGAGATCGACGCTCGCGATACCAAGCTCGGCCCGGAGGAGATCACCCGAGACATCCCGAACGTCTCGGAGGAAGTGCTCGCCGATCTGGACGAGCGCGGCATCATCCGCATCGGTGCCGACGTCGTTCCCGGCGACATCCTCGTGGGCAAGGTCACCCCGAAGGGCGAGACCGAACTCACGCCCGAAGAGCGCTTGCTGCGCGCGATCTTCGGCGAGAAGGCGCGCGAGGTTCGCGACACCTCGCTAAAGGTGCCGCACGGTGAGTCCGGAAAGATCATCGGCGTTCGCGTCTTCGACATCGACGAGGGCGATGAGCTTCCGCCGGGTGTGAACCGCCTGGTGCGCGTGTACATCGCGCAAAAGCGCAAGATCACCGAGGGCGACAAGCTCGCTGGACGCCATGGAAACAAGGGCGTCATCGCGAAGATCCTGCCCGTCGAGGACATGCCGTTCCTGACAGATGGAACTCCGGTGGACATCGTGCTCAACCCGTTGGGCGTTCCCGGTCGCATGAACGTCGGTCAGGTCCTGGAAACGCATCTGGGCTGGGCTGCGGCAACGGGCTGGGAGGTCGATCCTTCCGACCCGCGCACCGCGAAGTTGCCCGAAGAAGTGCGTTCGGTTGGTCCGCGTTCGCGTGTGGCCACCCCGGTGTTCGATGGTGCCCGCGAAGAGGAATTGTCGGCGATCTTGGAATCCACCAGGCCAACTGCCGATGGCATCTCACTGGTCAACGGCAACGGCAAGGCTTCCTTGTTCGACGGTCGCAGCGGAGAGCCGATCCCCGGTGAAATCGCGGTCGGCTACATGTACATCTTGAAGTTGCACCACTTGGTCGACGACAAGATCCACGCACGCTCCACCGGTCCGTACTCGATGATCACCCAGCAGCCGCTGGGCGGTAAGGCGCAGTTCGGTGGTCAGCGCTTCGGTGAGATGGAGGTGTGGGCGCTCGAGGCATATGGAGCGGCCTACGCCCTGCAGGAGTTGCTCACCATCAAGTCCGACGACGTCCTGGGCCGCGTGAAGGTCTACGAAGCCATCGTCAAGGGCGAGAACATCCCCGAGCCGGGTATCCCTGAGTCCTTCAAGGTGCTCGTCAAGGAGATGCAGTCCTTGTGCCTCAACGTCGAGGTCCTTTCCAGCGATGGCGTAGCCATCGAGATGAAGGACTCCGACGACGACGTCTTCCGCGCCGCCGAAGAGCTCGGCATCGACCTGTCCCGGCGTGAGCCGAGCAGCGTCGAGGAGCTGTAGGCGAGAACCCACACACATAACCAACTGACCGGAACTAACGAAGGAAACCCACGTGCTGGACGTCAACTTCTTCGATGATCTGCGCATCGGCCTGGCAACTGCGGACGACATCCGTACCTGGTCGTATGGCGAGGTCAAGAAGCCGGAGACCATCAACTACCGGACGCTGAAGCCGGAGAAGGATGGTCTGTTCTGCGAGAAGATCTTCGGGCCCACCCGCGACTGGGAGTGCTACTGCGGCAAGTACAAGCGCGTGCGCTTCAAGGGCATCATCTGCGAGCGCTGCGGCGTCGAGGTCACTCGCGCCAAGGTCCGCCGCGAGCGCATGGGCCACATCGAACTCGCCGCTCCCGTCACGCACATCTGGTACTTCAAGGGTGTGCCCAGCCGACTGGGTTACCTGCTCGACCTCGCGCCGAAGGACCTGGAGAAGGTCATCTACTTCGCCGCGTACATGATCACCTGGGTCGACGAAGAAGGCCGCCACGAGGCGCTGCCCAACCTGGAGAAGCAGCTCGGCGTGGAGAAGAAGCAGATCGCTTCGCGCCGCGACTCCGATATCGAGTCCCGCCAGCAGAAGCTCGAAGCGGACCTTGCCGAACTCGAGGCCGAGGGTGCCAAGTCCGACGTCCGTCGCAAGGTGCGCGAGTCCGGTGAGCGCGAGATGGCGGCCATCCGTCGTCGCGCCGACCAGGAGATCGATCGTCTCGATCGCATCTTCGATCGGTTCCGCACGCTGAAGGTGCAAGACCTCGAGGGCGACGAGATGCTGTTCCGCGAGATGCGCGACCGCTACGGCCGCTGGTTCGACGGAGGCATGGGCGCCGAGGCGATCCAAAAGCGCCTGGAGTCCTTCGACCTAGCCGCCGAGGCCGCTGCGCTGAAGGAGATCGTCGCTACGGGCAAGGGCCAGAAGAAGACCCGCGCTCTCAAGCGACTGAAAGTCGTCTCGGCGTTCTTGAACACCACCAACTCCCCGCTGGGAATGGTGCTCGACGCCGTGCCGGTCATCCCGCCGGACCTGCGTCCGATGGTGCAGCTCGACGGTGGACGTTTCGCCACCTCCGACCTGAACGATCTGTACCGCCGCGTGATCAACCGCAACAACCGACTCAAGCGCTTGCTCGATCTCGGTGCGCCGGAGATCATCGTCAACAACGAAAAGCGCATGCTCCAGGAGTCCGTGGACGCGCTGTTCGACAACGGTCGTCGTGGCCGTCCGGTCACTGGTCCCGGCAACCGTGCGCTGA
>CAZQRR010000207.1:0-3344 GCA_964595675.1 uncultured Rubrivirga sp.
TGTGGCAACACTTCCCGCGCCGCATGTGGTGATCGGCGGTCATCACGAAAAGTCCGGTCCCAGGGTCCAGGTATCCAGGCCTTCCTTCGGCGACTGCAGCGTCGTGCGCCGCCATGATGGCCGCGAACATGGGATGGTCGGGCGCAAGCCGGGTTGGGTGCGGTGAGCGCGGATCGGAGCGGAGCACTTCGGGCGTTGGATCGCTCACAGTAGGAAGCCACGGGGAAACGGATCGTCCGGGGCGAGCATGTGCTGGGACGTCCCGGTTATCCACGCCCGGCCTGTGATGGTCGGAATGACCGCGGGATAGTCCGCCACGGTAGTTTCGCGGATGGCCCGCCCGATGAAGTGCGTTCCGATTATCGATTCGTTGATGAGTCCATCGCCCACCTTCATCCGGCCTCGCGCGAAAAGTTGCGCCACGCGCGCGCTCGTTCCCGTTCCGCAAGGTGAGCGGTCGAACCAACCCGGGTAGATCACCATCGCATGTCGGGAATGACGCTCAGTGCTGCCCGGTGCCACGAGCTGCACGTGGTGAACGTGGTCGATGGTGGGGTTGAGTGGATGGACGGGCGGTGATTGTTCATTGATCGCGGACATGATGCGCATCCCGAGATCCAGCAGTTCACCCGCGCGCTCGCGGCCGAAGTCCGGTGCACCGTCGATCGAATCGAGTTCGACGATCGCGTAGAAGTTCCCCCCGAAGGCCATGTCGTAGACCACCGGACCGATGCCGGGAACGTCCACCGTCGCATCGAGCTGCGTCACGAAACTCGGCACGTTCTCGATTGTCACGGCTCGGGCGCGAGTGCCTTCCACATCGACCGTTGCGACAACCGGTCCGGCTGGGGTGTCGAGTCGAATCACTGTCTGGGGTTCGGTCACCTCGACCATCCCCGTCTCGACGAGAGCGGTTGCCACACCGATGGTTCCGTGCCCGCACATCGGCAGACAGCCGGACACCTCGATGTACACCACACCCCAGTCAGCGTCATCACGGATCGGCGGCTGCAGGATCGCCCCGCTCATCGCCCCATGTCCATGTGGTTCGAACATCAACCAGGTGCGGAGGTGATCGGCCTCGTGCATCACGAACTGACGTCGTTCTTCCATCGTCGCGCCCGGGAGAACACCCACACCACTCACGACCACGCGCGTGGGCATTCCCTCGGTATGGGAGTCCACGCAGTGCCAGGTCCGGATCGATTCCACCAGCCGATGCTAGGTGAAGTCGTCTAACTGAACAGCCGCTCCGGACTCAAGCGAGCCTCGGCCACGCTCACCGGTTCTCCGAATGTAAGTCGTGTGACCAGGTCGGCAGTTCCGGCCGCCATGGCCGTGCCGATCATCCCGTGGCCGGTCGCCACCAGCACCTGTGTCCGTAAGCGGCGGGGGAGGAAGCCGATGTAGGGAGCACCGTCGATGCTGGCGGGGCGCACACCCGTCCACGGCTTCACATCGCCCACCTCCGCGGGTAATTCGACGGCCATCCGCGCTCGATCGATGAGGGCACCGATCCGATGGCGTGCGATCACACGATCATCTGCGCGTGTGATCTCGTAGCGCGCGCTCAGGCGCAGTCGATTTCCCACTGCGCCGGAAGTGGCAGAACCGGGCAGTGGAGTGAGCGCTGTGCGTTGATCCATCAAGAGCATCGGTCGGGTGGGCTGATTCCATTCGCCACTGATCGTCACCGAATACCCCTTCGCGGCGCGGATGGGAAGGTCCACGCCGAGCGACCGGGCGGTTGCCGGAGACCAGGTACCCGCTGCAAGCACGACCAGATCGGCGTCCACATCGCGCAGGTCCGAGACGATTCCTTCGCTCCAGAAGGCACCCGCGGCTTCACTGCGGTGGCGCATCCGATGCCACAACGCCTCCGGGTCCACACCGAAGTCCTCGCTCAGTTCGATCGCTGCGTGCACATTCGCGGTCAGCCCCGGTTCGGCGCGCAGCTCGTGGTCGGGAACCTCGCGTACGCGAACACCGTGGTGTCGAAGGTGTTCGGCTTCCGCATCTGCACGTTCTCTAGAGGACGTGAACACCTGCCATAGGCCCGTCTTCGTAGTTGCCACGTGCGGGTCGGCCATCAGTAATTCGGCACTTCGGCGCAGTAGCTCATCCATGCCTGGTTGCAGGTCGTTCACGTTGGCCTGAGTGCAATGCCGCGCGAATGCCAGCAGCCACCCAAGCGTTCCGCGCCCTGAGTTTGCAGCTACGGCGAACGCGCCATCACGAGAAACGAGCGAGCGCAGCCCTTGTCCGACCATTCCCGGAGCAGCCATCGGTATCGAATGGCTGACCACGATGTGTCCTGCATTGGCTAGCGATGTGCCGAAGCGTGGCGCCCCGGCATCCATCACGGTCACATTCGCGCCGCGTTCGGCTAGTAGCGCTGCGCAACTGGCCCCGATGATGCCGCCACCTACAACGAGGACCTTCATGAAGCGTTCAGCGCCGGTGCCCAGGAGCCCGCGTCCTCGAGCAGTATCGACAGTGCGTGCGAGCTATCGGTATCCAGCGCAGCCAGGGGCGCGCGCGGTGCACCCACATCGAGTCCGAGCATCGCCATGCCGGTCTTGATCTTGCTGATGTATCGGCCTGCTTCGATGAATTGCAGCACCGGGACGACTGCAGCGAACGCATGAGTGCGCCGGTCCGGGTCGAGTGCATCAGGGTTGAGCGAATCCGAGTCGAATATGGCTACGTGCGCGGCAGGCAGCAGATTGGCGATCCCGCCTATCCAGCAGCGGACACCGGCCTCGAAGAAGGAGGGTGCGCCCGCGTCCGCACCGCAGACCACCTCTATGGAACCCGCATAACGCTGGAGCAAGGTGGGGATGCGCTCGAGATCTCCCGATGCCTCCTTGATGCCGATGATCAACGGATCGGGTGCCAGGCGATCGAGGACGTCGATCGAGAAGGACACTCCGGTCCGTTGCGGGTAGTCGTAGAGGACGGTGGGTAGACCGGCGGCCTTCACCACGGAAGTGACGTGGGTGGCTAATTCAGCATCAGTGGGCAGGCAGTAGGCGGGTGCGGCCACCATCAGCCCGTCGAGTTCGAGTGCCTTCGCGAGGAGTGCGTGGTCGAGAGCTTGGTCGGTGGACATGCCGCCCACGCCACCGAGGATCGGCACCGCACCGTCCACGATCTCCTTGATCCGTGCAGTTACTGCGCGGCGTTCTTCCAGTGAGAGCGCATATGCCTCGCCGGTAGTCCCACACGCGACGAATCCTCGGACACCGGCACGCAGTTGGGATTCGATGACCTTCTCGAGACGACCTGAATCGATACGACCCGATGCATCGAAGGGGGTGACGACGGGTACGTACACACCGGTC
>CAZQRR010000208.1:0-3312 GCA_964595675.1 uncultured Rubrivirga sp.
ACCATCATCACGATGGAAGACGACAATCCCCGAGTCGAGGCGATCGGTATCGACACCTCCACCGGCCAGATAACCGTGGTGGGCTCACTCGCAGACGTGCAGGCCGCGGCTCCGGGTGTTGCTGTGACGGACTTGGGATCGTCGGTGCTTATGCCCGGGTTCATCGATCCGCACAATCACCCTGCGCTGAGCGGGTTGGCCACCCAGGAGCCGGCGTACTGGATCGCCCCGTACGTGGGCTATCCCACGTACGCCGACG
This sequence comes from uncultured Rubrivirga sp., assembly GCA_964595675.1. Taxonomy (GTDB): domain Bacteria; phylum Actinomycetota; class Actinomycetes; order S36-B12; family S36-B12; genus S36-B12. The sequence continues at coordinate 260 of CAZQRR010000208.1, forward strand.
TCCAGGCGTTGTGGAAGAAGGTCGATGCATCCGCACCCGCAGGTCAAGCCCTCGTCTTCACCGGATTGGACCGGTTGCTGCAAGGTGCACCTGAGCTGACCAACACCGATCTGGACGCGTTCTTCGCCTCGCGTCCGGTGGTCGTCATCGACAACTCCGGTCACGAGGTCTACTTCAACACCGCCGTCATCACCTTGAATGGGTGGGCGGAGGGCAAACCGCCTGCTGATCCCGTCGGAGCGCGCTTCGGACGGAACGCCGATGGCACATCCAATGGCCGCGCATACGAGACAGCTGCTGCCTTGATGGCCGTGAACAAGGTTCTGGGATTGGCGATTCCGCACCCATTGCTCTCGGTTGCCCGTTGGCTGGCCGAGATGTCGCGCAACGGCGTGACGATGACCTCCGAGCACACCTACCAAGATCAAATGCTGAAGGCGTATTCGGCCTGCGTTTCGGTACCGGATAGCCCCGTGCGTATCGGGCTTTACCACATGTCGATCGAATCTGACTGTGGGGAGAAGGTCACATCGCCGGTACCTGACATGCTCTGGAAGGCCGGCATCAAGTTGTGGGCCGATGGCTCGCCGTGGGTGGGCACGATCGCAGCGTCGTTCCCGTACTTGGACTCACCGATAGTGCAGCAAGCGCAGATTCCCCTCGGCCCGGGTGGCGAGTCGATGATGAACTACACCCGAGCCGAACTCGATCAGATCATCGCCGCACACGTATCCGAAGGTTGGCAATTCGCCTTCCACGTCAACGGAGACGTCGGCTTGGACATCGTGCTCGATGCCTATGAGCACGCTCTAGCGACCAACAATCTGCTGGGTACCGATCACCGCTGGCGTGTGGAGCACGTGGGTGCCTGTCGGGGCGACCAGTTCCAGCGTGCGGCTTCCTTGGGCGTGACCATCTCGATGCTGCCAGGGCAGTTCATCTACTGGGGAGATCTACTCGACGGTCAGATGTTCCCCACCGAGATTGGGAGCCAGTGGATGCGGGCGGGCGACGCCTTCCGGTCCGGTGCCCTCGTCACGTTCCACAACGACGGATTCGTCACCCCACCGATCCCGTTGATGAACATCCAGGCCATGACCACGCGCCGGTGCGCATCGGGACATGTGCACGGCCCCGAGCAGCAAGTGAGTCTGGACGACGCGTTCCGCGCCCACACCATCAACGCCGCTCGTCAGTTGTTCCGTGATCACGACCTCGGTTCCATCAAGGTGGGGAAGTTCGCCGATCTCGTTCAACTGTCAGCCGATCCGTACAGCGTGGACCCTGACCAACTCACCAAGCAGGTCAGCGTCCAGGGAACCTGGGTCAAGGGCAAGAAGGTCGATCCAGCCGCGTTCTTGTCGCAGATCGAAGCCATCGACCCATCCGAGCATCAGGACTTGCCGCAGGCGGCGATGTCCCATACATGCTGAGGAGTTCACGCAGTGAGTGAACAATCGGTCGCGACACCCACGCCAGCGCAACTACGTGTTGCGATCGCGAAGGTCCTCGGACTGATCTTCTTCGCGGTGGCGGTTCCGGTACCGCTGGCATCTGCCCTGGGTTTCAGCGCCGCCGGGTCCTTCATCGGGCTTGCAGGAGTCGGTTCGGTGATAGCAGTCCTCACGGTCGGGCTGCGCAAGGGGCTGCTCATCACGTTGCTCGGCGGTCTTGCCGCCGCTGCGCTGACGCTTGCATCCGTGACCTGGTGGTCGGCGGCGATTGTGATGTCGCTGGCCGCGCTCGCCTTCGGGCTCACCGCCCGCAAGGGCTGGCAGGGCGGCTTGGTGACGATGATGATCGCGTTGAGTTTCGTCGCCGCGGATGGCGCCACGGTGGTCGAGCCCCTTGGTCGAGCGGCGGTGGTCTTGGGCGTCGGCTTCGTCATCTGGGGATCAGTCGTTTCCGTCATCACTCACGCGGTCTTTCGAAGGCCGGTCTTTCCGGCCAAGCCCGAGTCGTGGAGAACCGTTCTGGGCTACACGTCGATGCTCGTCATCGTCACGTTCATCACCCAGGGGCTGGCGATCGCCTGGGGCTTGGGCCACGTGGGCGGCTGGCTGGTGATGACCCCGTTCCTTGTCATCCTGCCGCACATCCACGACGGTTTCGAGAAGTCGGTACGACGGGCGGCCGGGACGGTCGTGGGCTTCTTCATCGTGATCGGTATCTCGCAGGTGACGAATTCGCACATCATCTTGTCCGTCCTGGGTGCGATCGCGTTCACTGCTGCCCTGTACGTCAAGTTCAAGAACTGGAACTACTTCTTCTTCGCCGTGTTCCTCACCCTCGGTATCGTGATCCTCGAGGGCCTTTCCTCGTCTGTCACCCGACTGGCCGAGTATCGACTCGAGGCGACGTTGGTGGCGATTGCCCTCTCACTGGTTGTCATGGCGATCACGACGATCATCGGGCGCAAGGCGGCCAAAGGGTCCTCACTCGAGGAGTTGAACGAGGCCGCAGGGACCTAGCCAGTCAATCACCCCCTGGACCCAATTCTGGCTAGAACCTAGCCTGAATGCATGAGCGTGATCAGCCCTGAGGGTTCCATCGGCATCTACGACCTCAAGAACAAACTCTCGGCTGTCCTCGAGGAGGTTCTTGCGGGTAGGGAGGTGACCGTTACCAAGCACGGTCGCCCCATTGCACGCATCGCGCCCGTAACCGCCCCTGGCCTGGAGGATCGGGTGGCCGCAGTTGCCGCGATCCATGCTCTGGGGGAAAGGGTGCGCAGATCGCCGAATGAGAAGTCGGCGCGCGATTTGATCGACGAAGGTCGTCGTTAATTGAGTACCCAGGGCGGCGTGGTGCTGGATGCGTCTGCTGCGATTACCTGGGTCCTACGAGACGGTAAACCCGAGGACGAAAACCGAATCGATGAACTCGTCTCAACTGGATTCGTTCTCGTACCGGAGTTGTGGCACGCGGAGATGGCGAATGCTTTTCGTTCCGCCATTCGAGCTGGTCGGATCGATGAGGAATTCGTCGTCGGCGTCTGCGAACAACTTGATCAACTGGATATTCGCACCGACGTGGTAGGCACTCAGGTCCAG
>CAZQRR010000209.1:0-3294 GCA_964595675.1 uncultured Rubrivirga sp.
GAACCGTGATGCCAAGGACTCCTCGCGTGCCGTCTCGCCGCTGATGCGTGCAGATGGAGCGGTGGAAATCGACACCACGCATCTGACCTTCGATGAAGTAGTCGAAACCGTTGTTGCTTTAGCGCACCAGCACGGCGATGAGCGGTTGGAACAGAGGTGACTTCCTCGCGTGCAGCCCATGCTCGGAATCTTGTTGGGCCGCTCATCCGATCCGCGTATCGAATCGAGACCAAGTACGTAGATCGGCTGCCCAAGCGTGGGGGAGTTGTGATCGTGTGCGCGTGGAACAACATCGCTGCCCCGAATATGTTGAAGGCAGCGCTGCCCCGGCCGGTGCACGTATGGGCGAGTGGACCAGCGGCGCTACCTGGACCATTGCTTTCCGTCACGGGGGACCTAGCTATGCCCGAAGGCAAGGCAGGCGTTGCAATCTTGAGTCGGGTGCTCGATCTCCTCACACGGGGCGAAGCAGTGGCCGCAATCGGCGTCTGCGACCTGGGGTACGTAGTCGCGAAGAGCGGCGCTCCGGTTATCGCGGCCCGTGTTGTGGCGCCCATGACCAAGCGGCCGACCGACCCACCCACTCGCAAGTCCACCATTGATGTGACCATGGGTCACCTGCACCAGGTTCCTGAGCGCTTCATTTCGACTCGACCCTCGCGCTCGATGGCACGCGCGTCTGGGGAGTGGGTTCGTCAGGTGCTGGTGGACGAGTTGGGGGATCCCGAGTTGGGGGAACCCGACTTGGGGGAACGCGAGTTTCCTGAATACGAGATGGGTGAGTGATGAGCGAGGAGTTCCCCACCGGGGATGAAGTCGAGATCTGGGATGCCGGGGCCGCCGACAGTGACCTCGGCGACGACGACGCGAACCACGACGCATTGGCCCAACTCGCCGAAGCCGCAGCGCGCGCGGAATTCGGCGACCTCGAAGCGGAACTCTCGGCGATGGAGCGAGCAGCCGGCACCGCGCAACTTCCAGTGCTGGCGATCATCGGTCGACCGAACGTGGGGAAGTCGACCCTGGTGAATCGCATCCTGGGCAGGCGTGAAGCCGTTGTCGAGGACGTGCCCGGTGTCACGCGCGATCGTGTCTCCTACGACGCCGAGTGGAACGGCAAGCACTTCCTGGTCATGGACACCGGCGGATGGGACACCAAGGCACGCGGGCTCGGTGCGCAGATCGCCGGGCAGGCTCGGCGCGCCCTGAGCGAAGCAGATGCCGTGCTGTTCGTGATCGACGCAACGGTCGGTGCCACCGACGCCGATGAGGAAGTGGCGAAGGTGCTGCAGCGCGCGGACGTCCCCGTGCTCGTGGTCGCGAACAAGGCCGACGATGCCGAAACCGAACTGGCAGCCGCTGCGCTGTGGTCACTGGGCCTAGGTGAGCCGTTCCCCACATCCGCGCTGCATGGCAGACGTGCCGGTGACCTACTCGACGTGATCGTCTCGATGCTCCCGGAGAAGGGCAAGGGGCTCGGCCGCGAGGGCGGGCCGCGCCGCGTGGCACTGCTCGGCAGACCCAATGTGGGGAAGTCGTCGTTGTTGAACAAACTCGCCGGAACAGAACGGGTAGTGGTCGACAGCGTGGCCGGCACCACGGTCGATCCGGTCGACGAACTCGTAGACATCAAGGGCACCTGGTGGTGGTTCGTGGACACCGCAGGGGTCCGACGCAAGGCCAAGCAATCGGCCGGACACGAGTACTACGCCACCTTGCGCACGCAATCGGCCCTGGAACGATCCGAGGTCGCGATCGTGCTGATCGACTCATCGGAATCGATCAGCGAGCAAGACGTGCGCATCTTGTCCATGGTGGTGGAATCCGGTCGAGCGCTCGTCTTGGCATTCAACAAGTGGGACCTCGTGGATGAGGACCGTCGTCGTTACCTTGATAGGGAGATCGACCGCGACCTGAACATGGTCACCTGGGCGCCGCGGGTGAACGTCTCTGCCCTCACCGGTCGCCATATGGACAAACTCACCGCCGCGCTCGAGCAGGCATTGGAGGGATGGGAGACCCGCGTTTCCACCGGCGCCCTCAACCGATTCCTCGCCGAGTTGGCAGCCGCGCATCCACACCCGGTCAGGGGCGGGAAGCAGCCGCGCATCCTGTTCGCCACGCAGGTGGGTGTGGGGCCACCGTCCTTCGCGCTGTTCACCACCGGGTTCCTGGAAGCCGGCTACCGAAGGTTCATCGAGCGGCGGTTGCGGGAGGAGTTCGGCTTCATCGGAACACCGCTGCGGCTGATGATGCGAGTGCGGGAGAAGCGGCGCCGCTAGCGGGGGTCAACCCTGGTCGATTACCTCGACCAGGGCGTACCGAAGGCTCGAGGCATCTGCCGGGGGATCGTCCACCTCGATGATCGACACGTCGATCACATACGACGTGCCCTCCTCGTGCATGAAGCCCTCGATCTGGTCGTAGAACAACTGGTAGTCATCGCCCTCGGCGTACGCCACCTGCATGCACATCATGGGCGCGACCCCCTCGCACTCCACGAGGTCCGGACCGATCCACATGCGAGTTGTGTCCGCCTGTGAACTGCACGCGCTCACCGCAGGGCCCATCGCGGCAAGACAGGCGAGCAGGAGACGCGCGTTCCCGGATGCCGTCACGGACGCAGGCTAGCCGCCGGGTAGAGTCGCGTCCGCTTCCGAACTGCTGGTTCCAGATACCGGCTCCAGGTACCGGCTCCAGATCCGGTTCGGGTAGCGGGCTGTGGCGCAGCTTGGTAGCGCACTTGACTGGGGGTCAAGGGGTCGCAGGTTCAAATCCTGTCAGCCCGACTCGGGCCCCTCACGAATCCAGGTGGGTACGTGAGGGGTTTCGCTTCTGCGGGGTCTGATACCGGGTTGATCAGTTGAGGATGCTGCCCACGATGGCCGTGAGAACGGGTGCCACCAGCAGCGCAGGAAGCAGGTCACCCACCGCAATCGCCTTGATGTGCAGCATTCGGATGCCGACTCCCAGGAGCAAGATGCCTCCGGTTGCCGTGATCGATGCGATCAGGGCAGCCGATAGCACGGATCCGGCGAAGAAGCCGATCAGCGTGATGACTCCTTGGAACAGTCCCACGGAGATAGCCGAGGCCGCGACGCCCCAGCCGAAGGTCGCGGCGAACGCCAAGGAAGCGAATCCGTCGAGTACCGACTTCAACGCGAGTTGCTCGATGCCCTGTCCTAGGCCATCACTGAGTGATCCCAGGATGGCCAATGGCCCGATGCAGAAAACCAAGGATGCGGTGACGAATCCATCGATGAAACGTGCTCGCGGCTCATCTCCCTTAGTCAA
>CAZQRR010000210.1:0-3276 GCA_964595675.1 uncultured Rubrivirga sp.
CCTGGTCGATGTCGAGGAGGTTGACTGACATGACCCTCAAGGTTCATCACCTGCGCCCGGCTCCCGGTTCGCACACCGCCAAGACCCGCAAGGGCCGCGGAGAGGCGTCCAAGGGCAAGACCGCCGGTCGAGGCACCAAGGGAACGCGCGCGCGCAACACGGTGTCCGCCGCCTTCGAAGGCGGTCAGATGCCGTTGCACATGCGTTTGCCGAAATTGAAGGGTTTCAAGAACCCCAACAAGGTGGAGTTCCAGGTGGTCAACGTGGCCACCATCGCCAGGTTGTTCCCCTCCGGCGGCACTGTGGGCGTCGCCGACCTCGTAGCCAAGGGCGCCGTCCGCTCGGGCAAGCCGGTCAAGGTTCTCGGTCAAGGAGACATCTCGGTTGCCGTCACGGTGACCGCGGACAAGTTCTCCTCGGCCGCTCGTGACAAGATCGAGGCTGCAGGCGGTTCGGTCACGCAGTTGTAGGACAGGCTGAAGGACAGGCTGTAGTCCAGGCTGTGGGACGGGCAGGCAAGACGAGCGAAGGCCGAAGGAGGTAGGGAGCTAGTGCACATCAGTGCTTTCGGGGCTGCCCTGCGGACGCCCGACCTTCGCAAGAAGATCCTGTTCACGCTCGGACTGCTGGCGATCTACCGCCTCGGCTCTGTGTTGCCGACCCCCGGCGTGGACTACGCAGCTATCCAGCGATGCATCGACGTCGTCCAGGACAACTCGGTGTATGCGCTCATCAACCTGTTCAGTGGTGGTGCGCTGCTCCAACTGAGCGTGTTCGCGCTCGGCATCATGCCGTACATCACCGCGAGCATCATCTTGCAGTTGCTCACCGTGGTGATCCCCAGGCTCGAGGTGCTCAAGAAGGACGGTCAAGCCGGACAGGCAAAGATCACGCAATACACGCGTTATGTGACCATCGGTCTGGCCGTCTTGCAGTCCACTGCGATCTTGTCCTTGGCTCGCACGCCCGGCGCACTGTTCAGCGGCTGTAACGAGACGATCATCCCCAACGACAGCGTGTGGGTCCTGCTGGTGATGGTGATCGTCATGACCGCCGGCACCGCGGTGGTCATGTGGTTCGGTGAACTGATCACCGAACGCGGCGTAGGCAACGGTATGTCCGTTCTGATCTTTACCTCCATCATCGCGGTCATCCCCGCTCAGTTCGCCGCGATCCTCGGCAGCCGTGGAGCCTTCACCTTCGCCATCACGCTCCTGGTGGGCCTGGCGGTCATCGCGTTCGTGGTATTCGTCGAGCAGGCCCAGCGGCGCGTTCCGGTCCAGTACGCCAAGCGGATGGTGGGCCGGCGCATGTACGGCGGCACCTCCACCTACATCCCGCTCAAGGTGAACATGGCCGGCGTGATCCCGGTCATCTTCGCGTCGTCGTTGCTGTTCTTGCCCACGCTGTTCGTCCAGCTGACCGGAAGTCAAGCCGGGTGGGCTCAGTGGGTGCAGCAGAACTTCGGCACCGGCACGGGCACCTGGTACCTGCTCACGTACTTCCTGCTGGTCATCTTCTTCTGCTACTTCTACGTCTCCATCACGTTCAACCCGACCGACGTAGCGGACAACATGAAGAAGTACGGCGGGTTCATTCCTGGCATCCGCGCAGGCAAGCCGACGGCGGATTACCTCGACTACGTCCTCACTCGACTGACCGCGCCTGGCTCGCTCTACCTCGGCCTGATCGCCGTCCTGCCGGTCTTTGCGTTCGGTGGTCTGGGTGTGGGACAGGATTTCATCTTCGGCGGCACCAGCTTGCTGATCATGGTGGGTGTGGGTCTGGACACCGTCAAGCAGATCCAGTCGCAGCTGCAGCAGCGGAACTACGAAGGCTTCTTGGGATAGGGGGAGGGCATGCGCGTTGTATTCATGGGTCCTCCCGGAGCTGGCAAGGGAACACAGGCGACCTTGCTCGCCTCACGACTCGGCATCCCGCACATCTCGACCGGCGACATCTTCCGCGCGAATGTGGCGCAAGGCACCGAGCTCGGCAAGCAAGCGCAGCAGTTCATGGACGCTGGGGAGTACGTCCCGGACACGGTCACCAACGCGATGGTCCGCGATCGCCTCACGCACGACGATTGCCGCCCCGGCTTTCTGCTCGATGGTTACCCGCGCACGGTCGAGCAGGTTGCCGAACTCGATGCCATGCTGCGTTCAGCAGGTCAGCACCTCGATGTCGTCGTGGAACTCACGGTGGATATCGACGAAGTCGTGTCCCGTTTGGTGAAGCGAGCGCAAGATCAAGGTCGCTCCGACGACACCGAGGACGTGATGCGTCGTCGCCTCGAGGTCTATGCAGAGCAGACCGCACCCTTGATCGAGACCTATTCCGCGCGCGGAATCCTGGTTCGCGTGGACGGTATGGGCTTGATCGAAGAAGTCACCGAGCGACTCATCGCCGTCGTTATCGTCGACTGACATCCACGCGTCTTTATGTTCGGAAAGTCCGAGAAGATCGAGCTCAAGTCGATCGATGAACTCTCGCTGATGCGAGAAGCAGGCCTCGTCGTTGCGCGGACACTCGAACGCCTGCGCGCCGAACTCGTCCCGGGTATGACCACCGCTGACCTCGATGCGATCGCCCGCGAGAGCATCGCAAGTCATGGGGCAACGTCGTCGTTCCTGGGCTACCACGGATTCCCCGCGGTGATCTGCACGTCCATCAACCGCGAGGTGGTGCACGGCATTCCCGGCGATGCGGTCATCACGTCCGGCGACATCGTGTCGATCGACTGCGGTGCGATCGTCGAAGGTTGGCACGGCGACGCCGCGATATCGATCGTGCTGCCCGATGCCGATCCGGCGGTGATCGCCCTATCGGAGGCGACCAAGGCAGCGATGTGGGCCGGACTGGCGAAAGCCCGCGAGGGCAATCGGCTCTCGGACATCGGGCACGCGGTGGAGACTTGCATCAAGGACGCCGGTAACTACGGCATCGTCGAAGACTATGTGGGCCACGGGATCGGCTCGGCCATGCACATGCATCCGCCGGTGCCCAATTACGGCAAACCGGGCAGGGGGCCGCGGCTCGAGCCGGGCATGGCCCTGGCCATCGAACCCATGGCCACCCTGGGCTCGGCCATGACTGCGGTCCTCGAGGACGACTGGACCGTGGTGACCAGGGACGGCAAGGCAGCCGCCCACTGGGAGCACACCGTGGCCATCACCGACGAAGGCCCGTGGGTCCTGACCTCCCTCGAGGGCACCCGCCTCTAACCCCCCCGTTGGGGGGGGGGGGGGGGGGTGGGGGACGGCGCGCCCGGGCGCC